>NZ_SMMB01000674.1:1838-3208 GCF_009711365.1 Xanthovirga aplysinae
TAATCGTACTTTCTTTAAACTTTTTAAATATTTCCCTTCAATAATTCACACGAGAACTCGAGAAATTATCTGGTTGATTTGATTTAGGGAATGCCCTAACACGGTTCGGCTGGCAGCTGTGTTTTTTTTAGCATATGAGAGGCGCAGTGGTGGTCATTTAACCCTCAGCCGCCTATTCAATTCCCAGTAGCTTTTTATAATTTAAGTTTCTTGCCCAGTTCAGAGGAATTCTCTGATGCAACTTTAAAAACTGGAATGCCATCTTGATAATCAATTGAAAGTCCATTGGGCAATTCCTCTTGATAATCAATCAACTGACCTTCTAGGATGTACTGCTTAAAATCTGATTCCCAATTATCATGTTTTAAATATTTCTTCAAAAGCTGGACAAATAGCTTTTGGTTAAATTTCATCTTTTTATCATTTAATGCCATCTCAAATAAATCATGCATTAAATCATCTAAGCTCTTGGAATAGTCGTTTTGTCCTTTAATTTGATTATCAATTAAAAAGGCATACAAAAAACCTCGTCTATAGGGAAGTTTCATATACTTATCATAATGATTCCAGTATTCTTCAAAGGTTAGCTCATAATTTGGAATATTATTTACAGGGTCTTTGTAATGAGGAATAATTACTTCTTTGTTTATGATGTCAATAAATTCTAAAGCATTTATGTTGTCGTTTTTTAGCATCAGTTTATAAGAGTAATAATCAGTAAAACCCTCACTAAACCAGTATTGCTCTACTTCGTTTTCATTTATTATGGTTCTACCAATCCATTTATGAAGTAATTCATGGTTGTACAACCACCTCATTTTGTTCAGATTAGTCCCTTCATTGTTTGAAGCGAAAGAAATAAAGGAGGATGAAAAGCCACTGCTTCCAATAGAATTGGCCTTTGAAGTTTTTGTCCAAGGTTCATAGGTAGGCAATAATGTAACTGAAAAGTTACCTTTTCTGGGGTCATTCCAAAAGCCATATTGGGCATTGATAGTTTCTCTTAAGATATTGAATACATCTTGCTCCTTGAAAAACTTCCAATTCCCTCTTGTAACAAAATATATGGTGTCATTATCGTGCTTAAAAGAAGCTCTTCTAAAGTCTCCTCCTACAAAAAATGAAGCATATAACCCCTCCCTATTAACTTCGAAATTTTGTTTTTTTTCAATTCCAAAACTGCTGTGAAATAATCCATCATTTGGTATTTCACCCCAATTGATCTTTATTTTTGCTTTACTAGAGTCAGATTCGAATATCCCCTCAGGTATCATAAAAAGTCTCATACCAAGAATATGAAAGTAGTTTGAATCCAGAATTGGCCTATAACGATATTTGTTTAATGGTAACCCTTTAAAATCCTGGCCTAT
>NZ_SMMB01000293.1 GCF_009711365.1 Xanthovirga aplysinae
GCTTTGAGGTAAGGGTCGAGTTCTTCAAAAGAGAAAAAGACATCTAGATACTTACTCCCACCATCCAATTCTTCTAATTTACGGTTGTAATAATGCCACCTAACTCCCCCAACATTTTTCTCTTCTGTAAAATAAAATGTATTTAACCAAGTCCTTGTAAAATGGTAAGCATCAGGGTCAATTTCCCTAATCAGACTTTCTTCTTCTTCAAAACCATTTGCTCTAATTTCTTTAAGCTCCTTTTGAATCTTATCATGAAGAAATAAATCAATTCTATCTATTAAGGCCTTTTCTCCGATCTCAGTCAAAAAGAACTGATAATCAACCCTATCACCCGTCTCCAAATTAAAGGTAATTCGATCCCAATTAATTCTTCTAGACTCGGTATATAATAATAGGCTTAATAGACCATTTTTATTATATGTTGTTTTAAACCCTCCTGAATAATAGACACAATGCCCATTACAGCAATCTTTAAATTGCTTAGCCACCTCATAAAAAACCTCCTCTAAACTGGTACAATCTTCATCCAAACACCAATCATTGATATATTTTTGTAATATCATCAAATTAATTTTTCCGGCAGGAGAACTTTGACTAAGGCTAATCACAGGATAAGTACACGACAACAGCAAAGTATTATCACACCGAACAGAGTCTGAAAAAATTTCAATTTGGGCACTACCATCAGCTATCAGTTTCTTTCCTTTATTTTGAAAAAAGAAACCTGACAAAAAAATCAAAAAAAAGTATTTCATAATTTATTCTTATCCCCATTCTCGTTCAGAAATACTTAAGCCAAATTAAAATCTTCACCTACCAAGTGGACAAAATAGGAGGAATAATACCCTAGCCTGAAGGAGGCCCTAGTTTAAAATCAGTAGGATACATGATATATTCCTCATCTTCCTTTTTGATTTTGTAAATACCTGTAAAGCTTTTGGCTTTACTCACTCCCCCATACTCATCTTTTTTGTATAAATCAAAATAAAAACGGAATGTATTATTTTTT
>NZ_SMMB01000247.1 GCF_009711365.1 Xanthovirga aplysinae
TTAGTCATTTTAATACCAAGGTAATGGTAATTAAGGGTTAGAGTAAGGGAAAGCAATTCTTCTAGAACCCTTAAAATCATCCAATTAACAATTGGTTATCAACTTCATTATCTTTCAAAGGAATTCATTCAATACCTATATTTAAATTTTATTCAAAAAAGATGGTGGATAAATTTCCCAAACCAACGCCTATATTCTTTTAGGAAAACTTCTAAAAAATCTAAGTCTACAACTAAGGCTTAAATTCAAAACTAGTTTTCTTTGTTTAAGTCATTAAAACATCCCAAAAAGGCCTTATCAATAAATATCTTTAATACATTTACGAATTTAATAGTTTTACTTTGCCAAGTACTTGACTCTAACCCAACGAAATCAGCCAATGAAAATAAAATTTAACAACGGGGTATTAAAAAGTAAAAAGTGGGAATTAGACAACATTTCCATTGCTCATACCACTGTTCATTATCATACTTTTGGTTCTCATTACTCCAAAAATGATTCTGATTTCGTCCGTTTACATTTCGGGCTAAGCGGTGACTATCGCTTTCACTACAGACAGTTGAATGCTTCATTCAATCTTTCTGGGCCACACAACAACATCATGTATTCGAAGGGCCTCGAATTAGAGGTATTAATTAAGAGTAAACGCATTGAAACCTTTGGGGTTAATTTTAAGACCTCTTCATTTTTAGATATTGCCCAAAATGGGAATGATTCACTGAAAAGGCTCGCAGAAAAAGTGGAAAGAAAAGAAAATAGTATTCTTTCTAGCAACTGGAAACCGAAGAATTTTAAAATTGAACAGGTGATTAATGAAATCATTAATTGCTCCTTTACC
>NZ_SMMB01000304.1 GCF_009711365.1 Xanthovirga aplysinae
CATTCATATAATCAAGAACTATATGAAATTGCTTTAATAGGCCATTTCCAATAGTACCATGACGTCCATCTGTATGGGGTACTTTAGAATAATTGTCCCTTGCGGGAAATGATGTTTGAACATGATTGAAGGTGAATTCCTTAATGCGGAGTTCAGGGATTTTACCGTTTTTTCCACGAATAATGCCCCCTAAGCCATTGCCTAACTGACTTCTTTTGGACTTCTTAGGGGGCACAATCTCCAATTTAGATCCCGTTTCCAATAATAAAGTATGGCTGGCTCCTGTATCAATCAATAATTTTACAGATAGATCCTTGTCTTTATCCATACAAATATTTGAATTCAAATAAGGTTTGGTATCTGTAATGTGAATTGGGATTTCCTCAAAGCCTTCTCCTATCAAATTCTTTTTGGAATGGGCAAAGGTTAAAAGTTTTTTATCATAATCAATGGAGACTATGAACTTGGAAAACAGCTGATATCCAATCACTCCGTCTACCGTAGCTCCTTCATCTAACTTAAATTTGGGATTACGATCTAAAGCTACTAAACTGATTCTTTCTCCTTTTAAGTTCCCAATTTCCATATCAATACCACTTATCACTTTTCCACTTACCTTTTTACCACTGCCTGCTCCTGAAAAAAATACTGACCGACCAACCTTTCCCTTTATTTTTCTTATTAATTGGCGATTGAAAAGCAAAGGCGTTCTTACACCTGTATCAATAATGAATTTGGCCTGAAGTCCATTGATATTCACAGGGACAATAATTAATTGATTTATTAGCTCAAAAGGAATGGTTGTAGTGGTTACCTCCTTATTCATCACAAAGCCATTTGACTTAGCAAATGCCCTTTTAAAGCAAAAGAAACATAAAAACATTAAGAAGAAATAAGGGCTTTTTGTAACATCATTTTTCAAATTAACTTTTCCGGGCCGCTTCATATCTTTTGGGTTTAGCTTTTTATAAATCTACTGTGAAACAGTAGCAGCTCTGTACCCAATAAAGAATGAAATGAAACAAAAAGTTATCCCCCAACAAAGGGGATATTTAGGGTT
>NZ_SMMB01000135.1 GCF_009711365.1 Xanthovirga aplysinae
ACCCTGGGTCTCTCCTGCAATAGAAGTTATCCCATTTACCGTTAACCCACTTTTAAACTCTCCAAAACCACTAGCTTTAACATTTCCATCAACCTGTAACCTCTCTTCAGGAGATTGGACATTATTTCCAATGCCGATATAACCATTGTCACTGTTTATTCTAAGAGCGGAACCACCTCCCGTCCAGAACCTTAAATCCCCATTAGAAAACAAAATAGTTTTAGTTCCTTCCCCATCATATTTAATGATGTCACCCGTATAAGTAGAGTTAATCTGCCCGCCAAGGGTAACATTGTAGAGTACGTTTATACTTGAGCCAAAAAGGGCTGTCCCGCTGACACTAAGGTTTCTAGTTGACCAATCAACTGACTCATTATTAGTATTTCCTGAATGATACAATTCTAGCCAATCTCTCCATTCTCCAGTCTGGTCATACTGACTTCTTACAAAG
>NZ_SMMB01000280.1 GCF_009711365.1 Xanthovirga aplysinae
AAAAGATGAAATGTTAAATTATCTTAATAGGTGTGTTCATTTATCTATTAACTAAGAAAAGAAAATAGGGAAAAGACCAGGCAGCCTAAATAAAGTAAAGATAGATTATATTAATTGGAGGAAGTATTATCTATTAATTTTGCAAATTTTAATGCCTCGGTCCGGTTTTTTATATTTAACTTATTATAAATCTTTCCTAAATGACTTTTAACTGTAGTGACCTCTATAAATAGACGATCAGCAATTTCTTTATTGGAGCAGTTTTCCTGAATTAAAATTAAAATCTGTTTTTCACGTGGGGTTAATTTGGTATTTACTTGTTCCAATTCCTGGTTTTCTATCGGGGTTGCACTTGATTTATCTAAAGCACTCTTTTTTAATGAGGATTGAAAATTTAGCCTATCAACCTTGTTTGGCATTGTAGTATTTTCCTTTGCAAGACACAATTTTTCCCTTATTTGAGTCCAACTCTGATCGTTCATTTTACAGCAAGCAAAATCCTGATAGTTTTTAGCCAAAAATAATTCTTTTCTTAACATAAATATGTAAGCTGCCAGAGATAGGATAAAGAAGATCAATCCTCCTACAAAATAACAAGAATACCGTTTTATAATGATTAAAAATCTTCCCCAAAATCCTGCTTTTAGCCAACTTAGTTCCCATTCAAATTGACTTGCATATTGAGAATTTACTCCTGGACTGCGTTGAACTTTTTTCAATAAATTATCATAAAAGGCTGGGGAGCTTTTTAATTCTTGCTCTACATTCTTTAAATAAGTGTAGGCCACTAGGTTTACACTGGGATAACGACAGGCTTCTATAAAGTTTTTAATCTGTTCATTTAAACTTTCTTTTCCAAGTTGAGAAAGGAGGCCACAGCTGGTATCATTTTCTCCCTTAAGACAGTTATGGTCTGTTAACATTTGATAGAAATTCCTAAGAGATGTACTAAGGAAAGATTTTCTTAACTGATAAT
>NZ_SMMB01000331.1 GCF_009711365.1 Xanthovirga aplysinae
ATACTTAAATTGCAAAAAGAATAAATTTTAGTTAAAAAACAATAATTAATTAGCATTTTATTTTTTAATTTTTATTCATAACTAGGTTTAAAACAACAAATACACTATATAATTAAATGTAAAATTATGAAATTATTTTCCGCTTAAAGCAAGTGATAAAAACAATACTTAAGAATTTTGATAAAAGAACAAGGACAGATTGAAGCCTTAAGAAAACTTTAATGGTGGCAAAAATGATTATTGAAAGACAAGGAATAACCACTGTAAGACACTCTAATGTCACTAAGCAATTCAATGATAGAATTTCAGAAATAACATTCCTCCATCTTCCATAAAGGAAAGAATAGGTTACTCAAATCAATTATCAGTTGCATCCTTAATTACCACCAAAAGGATTTGCTCAAATACTTTATGGAGTTGTATAGTAATATAAATAAAAACTGAATTTTTAAAGAGATAAAAAGACATAATCTCCAAAGGCGATGATCCCGCTTTGTCCTCAAAGTACCGGATCTTTCAGACTACTGCTGATCGAAGATTCCCAGAGAACCTCTATAGCACTGGCGGTGCAGGTATATGCGGCTTTCCTTTTATCCAAATTGTCTGCCTTTCCTACTTAAAAACAAAGATTGATCGAAGACCATCTGTCTTTACTAACCCTACTTTCTTATGAGATCCTTTTGTCCCAAGAATGAAAACAAAATTGCTGGAATAACAACTGAACCTAAGAACCAAAAAAGTTATAACCGATCAGGGAATAGAACCTGCTCCTTGCAATATATTTTTAAAATACTCTATATGAAAGGGAAACAGACAATATATCAGAAATTCGGTTTATTTAAATACTTGCCATCCTTCCTACCTTGGTCGTGCTTATTATTTTTCTATTTATTTTCCTGCCTTTTGAAAATGGTCTCTTTTTTAGCGTTTGTAGTCCATCGGTTCTGAAGGCAATATCAAAAAAAACTTCCTATAATTTCCCAATAAATCTTTTTCCGTATACAAGCAAAAAGCACTAGGGAAAAGAGTTATTCCCTAAAAAGACAATAAAGGGAGACCCTCAGTGGCTTCCCATCCTTACCACCTGAGGTTAACTTCATGCTGGATTCAACTGCCTATTATTCCACTTTTTCAATTCCAGCTAGTG
>NZ_SMMB01000181.1 GCF_009711365.1 Xanthovirga aplysinae
TACTTGGGACATTATCTTGTTCAAAAGCAAAAAAAGAGCCCTACAAGATCCCGGAAAATGCTTTCTCTTTAATTGCTGGAGAATCAGGAAAAACCTGGAAATTAGCTAGAAGATTTAACGGCAAAACCCGCATGAATATGGGTGATTGTTTTCTTTCCTTCAGACAAACATTTAAACCAGACCTATCGGTTATGGATAATTCAGGAAAAAATAAAGATTGCGGGGAATCCCTTATAGGAACCTGGAGATTGACAAAAGATAAAAAGGAAAATTACTATATAAAAATAATCAGTGATCAAATTCCCAGACTGATGAACATTGAGGAAGATTATAAGTATTTTAAAATTCTACATGTCTCAGAAGATCAGCTTACCCTACAATTCAGACACAAACAATTCTCGAATAAAGAAAGAACCATGACAGATATTTATGTTCCAGAAGAAATGGAGGTAGAGGGAAGGGATTTTCATTGGTAGGAGAAACTTGCGAACCCTATAGGAGTACCCAAAATATACGCCTTAATTCTTGGAAATTTCATCTACAAAACTAGTTATAAGCTTAAAATAATTCTCAAATTCCGTAAGCGGTAAAGTTTCAGGCTTATCATAA
>NZ_SMMB01000533.1 GCF_009711365.1 Xanthovirga aplysinae
ATGATGAATGGAAAATAAAAATACTACAACCTTAATACTTCTCTATGAACAGAAAAATTGCATATGTAACCGATATTCATTTAGATGAAAAATTTCCAATTAGCCAAGGGGTTGACGCTCGAAAAAATTGGAAAATAATACTTAATTATTAAACCTTAAAAATAACATTACTGTTTTCTGTGGGCATTACCATTTTGAAGATTATAGAATTGATGATAATATTCGGCCGTACATTACGCCTGCCAGTTCTTATCAGGTAGAAAAAATTCCAAATGAAATTAAGGTCAATAATGCTACGTTTAGTTATAGAATTATTGAACTGAAGAAAAATGAAATTAAAACAGAAGTGATAACCTTTACAAAGAGGAGAAAACACTGCATACAGCAAAATGTATAGTGCATAGCTACCCTGCGGGATAGCTACGGCACCATACATGGAACTTGTGCACCATAAATGAAAAGATTTATTTCAATAATAACACTATTAGTAATTTCCTGTTCAGACATTAAAAGAAAGGACTTGGTTTCTGAACTTAATGGGAATTCATTTAAATGGAAAATTCATTTAGAGGATTCGGTTATCGCACAAAGTGATATCCATTTTTTCCGAGACAGTCTATATGTCTATGTATTTGAGGACGAAAAAGAAAGCCATGCACAATTTGGATTTTGGAATGTAAAACAAGATTTTAAGTCTCAATATTTGTCTCTCAAGGATATTTTGAACGAGGCCACTTTTACAGTCAATTCATGGAAAAATGATACTTTAACTTTATCTTATGATAGTTATACTTATACCGTCACAAAGTTACATAACAAAAAAATAAACTTATCTGAGAAAATTGTAGGGTCTTGGATTGCTCCATTGGACAGTTTTCCACGGACACTTCCTGAATTTGAAGAAACTGGGAAATTCCTAATGAATCCAACTTTTTCATTTTCTAAAGACTCCTTCAATATCAGAACAGAAGGATTTAGAAGAACTGGAAAGTTCAACGTTTTTAATGGGGAAACCCAGTTTATAGTTTTAGAGACGGAATCTGGATATGACCAAAATAAATTTCTTATTTTTGAAGAAATTAATAAAGAAAATCTTGTAGTACGATTCAAGAACGACAGGGGTTGGTGGAAACCATATAAATTAATAAAGAAAAACGGTGCACAACATTAGGTATAGGTCATAGCCGCACAAAGCCAACGCACAAGCAGAGCTACGCCCCATACCCGAGCCGTTGTACGCAAGTAATGCCATGAAAAGATTAATCATATTGCTTCTAATAATAAATTCATGTTCAGCTCCCAAAGAGTTGGTTCATGATCCATATTCTGTAATAAATGATTTTTTGAAAGACACATCAGGACTCAAAGTAGTGTCAAAACCTTTAACTACTATTGCCGAAGTAAGCGTCATAAAAACAGAATTTTTATCCAAGCAGGAGTCCAAAATCAAACTAATCGCTAAGGAATTGAAAGAACCTGATGTTGAGTCCATCAGACAGCAATTCGAAAGAGGTCAGGGTTTCAATACAATGCCCTTAATGAAATATGGATATGAAATAATTCCGAAATCAGTACTCAATATTAAATCAGTTAATGACTCATTGACCTGGAAATCTATAAACGCTCAATTTGGAAATGACATAGTTTCCTTTGATATGCCAATTTTCAATAAAAAAGGTGATCGAGCTTATTTGAAAGTTGAATTTATTTGTGGGATTAAATGTGGAAAAGGTCAAACAGTTATTTTGAATAAGGAAAATGAGAAATGGACAATATCCAATATTGGGTCTATTTGGGTAAACTAAACCAGCGCACAACACTGTATAAAAATAATAGCCCCACAAAGCCAGCAACACAGCCAAAGCTACTATTTTTATACTTACCGTTGGCTGTGATTAGAAAAATTAAAATGAATAAGTACGAATTACCTTTTTTTGGAGAAGTAGAGATGAATTCTCTTAAAGATTATTATTGTGCAAATGCCCAATTTGGAAGAAGAAAAACCTCTTTAGATTTAAACTTTACTCAAAGTTCCGTAGATGAATCTACAATGAATGCTATCAAACGATTTCTCGAAAATATTGAGGATATAGATAAAGAAAATAAGAAACAGTGGATAAAGGACTTTAATGAGGAAGGGGAAACTGCAGATTATATCGA
>NZ_SMMB01001228.1 GCF_009711365.1 Xanthovirga aplysinae
GCTTAACTCTATAAGCTGTTTTTCTTGTTTTGTTTTCCCTTTGTTTCGTTAAGGGAGTGCAAAGATGCAGGATTGATTTTTAACTTCCAAAACTTTTTTGAATTTATTTTTCATTCATTCAAAACCGGAAATAAACCAATCTACAATATTTCAAATCCCTTTAGCTACTCTTCATCACTTTTGATGAACTTTTCCGATTGGGGAATGCAAAGGTAAGAGGTTTTTTATAAGTTACAAACCACAACACCTACTTTTTTACCCCTTTTTAATGTACTTTTTAATAACCTTCTGAATTATAACCCCTTTATAATTTCAAATTCTTTTCCTTAATAATATAAAACAAAACAAACGCTTATTTAATTCCTTTAAATGCCTAAAATTTAACCAAAACTATTGGCCTAATTCCTACTCTGTCCGCGCTTGTTATTAGATTACAATCTATAAGTTTGAAAAAAAGGGAGCACAAAAAAATAACGCACAATTTTGGAAATTTGTGCGTTATTTTTGGAAAATTTAGCCTTAAAGATTAAAAATACCAACCAAAAGTTAACACCAATTGGGTATCCACATTTTTAACACTGGCTACGGGTGTATCACCAACTTCATTTCCCTCCACAAAATAAGGGTTATAAGTAGATTTATAACGACTTTGTACAAGTGCTAAATCAACATATTTCTCTCGTACCTTAATTCCTCCACCAAGAGAGTATGCCTGACGATCAGAAAGAATTTCTGAATTCTCATAAGGAGTACCATAATTTGCAAAACCAGCCCGTAAACGGAACATATTCAATCTTGCCTCACCTCCTAAGCGAATATTTACTGCTGGGCGGAAAATATCCTGAATATTTTGGTTATAATCACTTACCGAGAAATCATCAGAACTATATCGCATTGAAGAATAATCCACATAATCTATATCGGCCGTAATAAAACCTACTTTACCAATAAAATAAGAAAGACCTCCACTTACTTTTGCAGGTGTCCGGTAGCGATAATCTGAAACAAAGATATCGGTATCAGTGGTAAAAGAATCTGCATCTGCGTCATTGGTTTCCAAATAATCCGAACCTAAAGTGGCAAAATACTGATCTGACATATTATAATATGTTGGCGTAACAAGGGAAACTCCAATATTCAAATTATCGGTAGGCTTAACAATTACCCCTAAAGTTGCATTAATTCCTGTTCCATTAACAATGGTTGACTCATCCAAGAAATTTCTTGCCAATGACCCTTCATCAAAATACTCATCAAAACTTTTATCTTGTCGATAATTAATTGAAGTAATCCCTATTCCAGCTCCAAAAAATATTTTATCATCATAATTTCCTCCATAAGAAAAATTCCACTGAGATTGGCTACCCCTAGTTGTTACCGTTTCCTCCTGAAGAGACTTTCCTTCAATTTCCCCAGTTCTTCCCCACAAAGCATCCTCTCCATCTACTGGATTTATTAAATAATTCTCATATGCAGCCCATATTAAGTCAGCCTGTCCATTACGGATTTGATCTTCTGTCCATCCATTAGACTGTTGAGCAAAAAAGTCGGCAATAGAATTTTGGGGGTTAATACCAGAATAAGAAAATCGATTATAAAAATTATTAGTCTGATTATAACTTATACCAAATGATCCGCCTCTCCATGGTCCTCCATTATCTCGACTATTATTAAAAACAATGGATACATTCCCTAAGTCTAACCCAGAACTATTGTCAGCATAAGTTTTATTCCCAAAATAATTTGTGTTACTACTATTTACACCTAGGGTTGGAGTTATGCTAAATTCGGAGCGATTATAAAACCCTAAGCCGGCAGGATTGGACTGAATCGAACTTAAATCTCCTCCAATTGAAATTTGAGCCCCACCCATACCTTGAATACGAGCACTCCCTCCATTTAATGACTGACCAAATAAAGCTGCTTGATCCTCATATTGTGCCTTCGCTTGGTTCGCAACAAAAAAAATTACACCAAGTACTGCAAAAAATCCGAATTTGTATTTCATTCGCAAAATGATTTAAAAGTTGAGAAACATCTACCTTCTTCCTCTGTTTCCATTTGAAGAAGACCTCATAGAGCTTCCGCTAGAAAAAGAGCGGGAACTTCCCGACGAACTTCTGGAAGAATTATTGAAGCTTGAGGAGCTTCTATTAAAAGAACTTCGACTACTATTTGAATTTGATCTCACCCTTTGAGTAGATCTGCTTGTTGAAGAATTTGAACTTCTTGAGGGTCGAACAACACGGTTTCTGCTTGTTGAAGAAGGTTGAACTCGATTTGTAGAGTTATTGGAAGTGGTAGCCCTAACCCTGGAACGGGATGAACTACTATTTACCTTTACCGAACTTCTTGAAGTCGAGCTTTGACTCCTTGTCACATTACTACTTCTGCTTGAGCGCACTGCCCTATTTACATTAGATGACCGATTAACTGACCTTGATCCTCTCACAACGCTCCTTCCAGCGTATCTATCACTATAGCGATACCAGTTATTCCAAGCATATCGTTCATAAGGATACCCATAGTATGGATAACCATAACGATAACTATAATAAGGATAGCCAAATCCATAATAAGGCGAACCCCAGAAAGGATCATACCATCCAAAATAAGGATCATAAAATCCGGAATTCCATCCATAACGATAACCCCACGAGAAAGAAGAACCGTAAAAAGGAGAATAACCAAAAGTCAACCCCATTCTTGGCCCATCAAAAAAAGGATCATAAGGATAACCATTTGCTGAATAGTAATACCCATCAAAGGCATCAAACCCTTCGTCTGCTGATGTAATATCTACATCATAATTTGCCTCATCTTCCGAATATTCTTGATCGGCCCCTTCAAAACCCTCTTCAGAAAACCGCTCATTATATTGATCCATTCTTGCCTGTCTTTCCTCTGCACGGTCACTTGAAGTGTAATAAAGGTCATCGTACTCACCACTGCTTTGACTAAAATTTATAGGCGTACAGCCTACAAAAACCATGGAAGTCAAAAAAATAATTTTTTTAAAAGGGGAAAGTTGTTTCATCATATTATCTATATTTGGCTGTCAGTACAGTAATCTTATTCTTAATACGGAGAAACCAGGTTATGGATGCTGCAAAAATACAGTTTTTTGCCTCTGGCAAAGATTTAACATGTAAGAAATTATCTCAAAAATTATACCAAATTCTTTGGCAATATACACGTTTAAACAGAAATGAGCAAGGGCCTACCAAAAAGAAATGAAGACTATTCATTATGGTACAATGAATTAGTTAAGAAAGCAGATTTGGCAGAGAATTCTGCAGTAAGAGGATGTATGGTAATTAAGCCTTATGGATATGCAATTTGGGAAAAGATGCAGAACATTTTGGACAAAATGTTTAAAGACAGTGGGCATAGCAATGCCTATTTCCCTCTTTTTATTCCAAAATCGTATTTAAGCAAGGAAGCAGACCATGTTGAGGGTTTTGCAAAGGAGTGTGCGGTGGTAACTCATTATCGTTTGAAAAATGCTGAGGATGGTACAGGAGTAGTTGTAGATCCGGAAGCCAAACTTGAAGAAGAGCTTATAGTAAGACCTACTTCCGAAACCGTCATTTGGAACACCTATAAAAATTGGATCCAATCTTACCGCGATTTGCCTGTATTGGTCAATCAATGGGCTAACGTAGTACGATGGGAAATGAGGACGCGACTTTTTTTACGTACAGCAGAATTTTTATGGCAAGAAGGCCACACGGCTCATGCCACAAAGCAAGAAGCTATTGATGAAACTGTACAAATGATGGATATATACGCCGATTTTGTGGAAAACTATATGGGCGTTCCGGTAATTAAAGGAATCAAAACCGAGAGTGAACGATTTGCAGGTGCTGAAGAAACCTACTGCATTGAGGCTTTAATGCAAGATGGAAAGGCTCTTCAAGCAGGAACATCCCACTTTTTAGGGCAAAACTTTGCAAAAGCATTTGATGTAAAGTTCACCAATAAAGAAGGGAAACAAGACCTGGTTTGGGGCACCTCTTGGGGAGTAAGTACCCGATTAATGGGAGCTCTTATTATGTCCCACTCCGATGATGATGGCTTGGTATTACCTCCAAATCTAGCACCAATTCAGGTTGTAATTGTTCCGATTTTTAAAGGAGAAGAGCAATTTAAAGCAATTTCCTTGCGTGCAGAAGAAATTAAAAAACGCCTAGAAGCTAAAGGAATTTCGGTAAGATATGATGACCGGGATACCCATAAGCCAGGTTTTAAATTTGCTGAATGGGAATTGAAAGGCGTCCCTGTTCGAATTGCTATTGGGCCAAGAGATCTAGAGAATGATACTGTAGAGGTAGCTCGAAGGGACAGCAAGACCAAAGAAACCTATCAGATTAATGGTATAGAAACGGGCATTTTAGAGTTAATGACCGATATCCAGCATAATATTTATGAATCTTCTATTAAATTCCGTGAAGACCATACCAATACCGTAGATAGCTGGGAGGAATTTAAGGAAATAATGGAAAATGAAGGCGGTTTTGTGCTTGCACACTGGGATGGAACGGCTGAAACAGAAGACAAAATTAAAACGGAAACCAAAGCCACTATTCGTTGTATTCCTTTAGATGGCGAATTGGAGGAAGGAAAATGCGTTTATTCGGGAAAACCTTCCAAACAACGAGTTATTTTTGCTCGAGCTTATTAAAAGTTAGTTCATTTTAAAGAACTAGACCTTTTCCAAGAAAAAAACTGATATTCATCTAATAATTTCTATCGATAAATTAGAAATTATTATTTACGAGCTTAAAATTTGTGTTCGTTAATTTTGAATCCTGAAAGGGAATAAGGCTTCTACTTATTCCCTTTCGACTTATTTTACCCTCCTCCAAAAAAACATCTTTTCTAAAAAAACACCCCTTAAAAAAGCAGAAAATCTATTGATTTTCAACCATTTTCAAAAAACATTGTTGCACTCAAAAATTTTCAAACCCTATTCTGTGGTTATTTTAATGCTATTAAATATAGAAATTAGTTATTATTAATTATCTTGAAATCCTAAGTCTTGGAAGGCAATATATTAATAGGAGTTAAATCTTCCTTCCCAGACTTTGGCAATTGAATTTTTGTTAGTAATTGAAATAATTGTTTTGCTATGCTCGAATGGCTATTAGTCATTACTCTTATCATAATAGGTTTATCCCTAATTATCGTTGAACTCATTTTTATTCCTGGAACAACCTTAGTAGGCATATTAGGCCTTTTGGTTACAGGAAGTGGAGTTTATCTGGTATTTAAAGACTTTGGGGCCCAAGCAGGTTTTATCACCCTCTCTATTACAGGGCTTCTTTCACTTTTTTTCCTTATTATTAGTTTTCGGTCCAAAATGTGGAAACGTTTTGCCTTAAAGAATCAAATGGAGCAAAAAGTAAATGAAGATCTTGCAGAGAGTCTTCAAATTGGAGAAGAAGGGACTGCGGTTTCCGCACTTAGACCAATAGGAAAAGCAGAGTTTAATGATCGTTTATACGAAGTAAAAACAGATGGTTATTTTTTGAAAGCAGGCCAAAAAATAAAAATCACCAAAATTGAGATTAATACCATATATGTAGAACCTACTAACCAAATAAACACATGACTGGAATACCCCTCATGATTATGATTGTGGCAATTATCATTGCCTTTTTTGTCTTTTTATATTTTGTTCCCATTAACCTCTGGATCACTGCTATTTTTTCAGGTGTAAGGGTAAACCTCATAGAATTGGTGTTTATGCGCATCCGAAAGGTGCCACCGGGAGTAATTATTCAAGCTCAGATTACAGCTACAAAAGCAGGCCTTGAAGTGAGTACTTCCGATCTGGAAACGCATTACTTGGCGGGTGGTAACGTTGCAAATGTAGTAAGCGCAATGATTTCGGCCGATAAAGCCAACATAACACTGTCTTTTAAACAAGCAACAGCGATTGACCTTGCTGGCCGTGATGTTTTTGAGGCGGTTCAAATTTCAGTAAATCCTAAAGTGATCAATACACCAAATGTGGCGGCTGTCGCCGCTGATGGTATTCAGTTGGTCACAAAAGCAAGAGTAACGGTTCGGGCTAATATTCAACAATTAGTAGGTGGAGCCGGAGAAGAAACCATTTTAGCTCGGGTAGGAGAGGGGATTGTAACATCAATTGGTTCCGCGGACAGTCATAAAGATGTATTGGCGAACCCTGATAAGATTTCTAAACTAGTATTGGAAAGAGGCCTGGACGCTGGTACTGCTTTCGAAATTCTTTCCATTGATATTGCAGATGTTGACGTAGGAGAAAATATTGGTGCCAAACTACAAACTGACCAAGCTGCTGCCGATTTAAGAGTTGCAGAAGCAAAAGCAGAAGAAAGACGTGCCATGGCTGTTGCTCAAGAACAAGAAATGAAAGCGAAAGCTCAGGAAGCCCGTGCCAAAGTAATTGAGGCGGAAGCAGAAGTTCCTAAAGCGATGGCTGAAGCCTTTAGATCTGGAAATCTTGGTATCATGGATTATTATAAAATGAAAAATATACAGGCGGATACGGATATGCGGGAAGCAATTTCTGGAACCAAACCTACAAAATCACCAGGGACTGGTAAGGGAGATAAGCCTAAGAAATAATTTTTTGAAGTGAAGAGTGAAATTTCAGACAAGGATTCACTCTTCACTCTTTCTTTTTAACTTTGAGATACAAAAAAATAGAGGGCCAAAAACAAGTTTTCCAAATTTACAACCCGGCAAACCCTCCTTCACAACCATTTCTCTTTAATACTTTTATACTTTGTTCGTCCAATAGGAAGCATTTCACCATTTTTTAGTGAAGCTATATATTTGCTACCTGATCTTACAATAATATTTTCTACCTCAGACATTTTCACCAAATAAGATTTGTGAATCCGTTCAAAAGTGTGTGGAAGCAATTGTTCTAGTTTTTCAAGTGATTTGTCGTGTAGTTCTTTTTTACCGTTCCTTAAATATAGTTCTGTGTAGACTCCTGCTCCTTTTACATATTGTAATTCATCAATTGAAATGAGTTGTATTCCACCTTTCTTTTTTACGGCCAATAGTTGAATATTTCCCTCGGTTGTTTTTTCATTAAGCAGCACTTTATTAAAAGCCTGGTCGAGCCTGGCTTGATTAAAGGGTTTAGGGACAAAATCTAAAACACCATATTCAAATGCAGAAATTGCTCGATCTTTATGAGCTGAAATAATAACCGTATGGAAGGATTCTGATACTGCCTTACTAAGGATATCAAAACCATTTTCACCATTTAGGTTTAAATCCAAAAGCACTACATCCAAGGGCTGTTTTTTAATAAATTCTAAAGCCTCACTTAATTCATCTACACGGTGTAAGGAAGTTAAATTCTCCGAAAAAAAATCTCGGGTCATGCGTTCTATTCGCTTGGCAATTCTTGTTTCGTCTTCAATAATAAGGATATGCACGGATGTTAATTATATATGTTAATGATGTTTTCCCAACCATCAGAAGTGCTTCTTGAAGAGAAACTCCAATTAGAACCGTAACTTTCCTCAAGTCTGGCCTTTACATATTTTAACCCCGTCCCACCTTTTGTTTCTTTGGAAGTATTTCTAAGCTTACCAAAGGTTAGAAAAGTATAGGATTTATGACTACCTTTTTCTTCAAATACTAACTTGAATTTAATAGTATTATCCGAAAGAGGGGCGCAATGGGTTATTCCGTTTTCTAAAAGTGTATGTATGGTAGCAGGTGGAATTTGTTCTTTCTCATTTATCCCTTCTTCTTCCCAAACATAATTAATTTCCTTTCTATATTTCATAATCTCTAAATGGGTACGACAAAGTTCTAATTCCAACCCGACAGGAATTATGGTTTTACTTTCTATTTGGTTAAATAAATCAAATTCTCTTGCGAGTGCTTCAATAAAAAACACCCCTTTTTTAGGAGATTCTTCCACCCAATCTATTAAGGAAGTCAGGCTATTCATTAAAAAATGAGGCTGTATATTCTTTTTTAGTAATTCTAACCGTAATCGGGTGGATTGCACTAATGAGTTTTCATAGGCTAGACGCTGTTCTTTTGCTTTTACTGACAGTATATAAAACATTCCTAAAAGGATAGCACTGAAGCCTGCGAAAAGACTTGTATCAAAATAGGTAAGCTTAAATATGATAGCACATATTATCATTGTAATGAGAATAGTAATTGCTCCCTTGTATTTATTGTAAACGCCCCAAATTACTATGCCAAATGAAAAGCACCATGAGGTAATTGCCATCATTTTGGATGTATAGTCAAATGATCCGTGTTCTCTGTAGAAAATGTATAAAAGAAAAACCAAATAAATTATAAAAATAGGTTTTAATCCCGCGTATTTGAATTGCAAAGAAAAATAAAGGGGTATCAATATCGATATAAAGAAAGTAAGATAAGCTATAATTTCCATTCGAATATGGTGCTGACTATAATGTATGGGAACATAGGTTCTTATGAATTCCATTATAATTAAAGCAAAAAACAAAAAGCAGCTAATACTGAAGATTAGAGTTGGTTTTTCCTTTTTGTTCCCTAAGAAAAGGAAAAAGAAATAAATGGCAGCAATTAGAAATGCTCCGGCAGTAATATGCATAAAAGCAGTGTAGAGCAAGGGCGACTCTAATAGATATTCATAATCTTGTATTAGTGTGTGAAAGTAAATGTGGTTTGGATAATAGTAAAGACTTTTTCTTAGCGCTAGTAAGTGTTCTCCTTCAGTGGTAAGTTCAAAAGGAATTTTATAAACTCTCCACATGCTTCCAGTAGGACCAATGGCTTTCTCTTTTCCGGGGTTTCCGTTTCTTCCAATAGGCACACCGTCCCAATAAACTTCATACTCCCCAGAGGCATTAAAAAAATACACACCATAACATTGAAACTCTTGAGGGCTTTCTTTTATCATTATTTTAGTCCTGGACCAAAAAACTTCTCCTCCTTTAAGGTCTAACCGATCTTCCCAGTTTTGGTCATTAAAATTAATTGCTGCCCACTCCTGTTGATCTCCAACTTTATATAGAGTGCCCATATCCTCATAGACTTTTTTATGATGACAAGAAGTAATACTAAACGCAAGAAATAGTAAAAGAATAAGGCGTAAATTCTTAAAAATCATGGTGAATCCATTGTGTTGGGTAAAATTAACTAAAAATTAAAACTTCTTAGAGCGGTTCATTTAGGTATAGAGCAGTTGGCAAGTAATCCATTGTCAAGCTAACCAAGAGCTGCCATCTTTACCTAAAACAATTAATAATCTAATCATGAAACACCTTTTTATAAGCCTAATCGCCTTCTTACCCCTTACCCTTTCTTGGGCACAGCAAACACAAAAAGGAAATGCATCCATTTCAGGAAAAGTTGTAGAAAAAACCACAGGAGAAGGACTACCCTTTGCCTCTGTAGTGCTTAAAAATGGAGAGCAAAAATTAATTCAAGGTGTAATCACTGATGAAAATGGAATTTTTAACCTGGTAGCCGTTCCGGTTGGAAATTTTACATTGGAAATAAGTTACACTGGGTTTGAGAAGTATTCACAGGCTATTGAATTTAAAAACAATAGACAAAAAAAGCGTTTAGAGACTATTTTTTTGAAAGAAGATTCGACCTTAATGGAAGGGGTTGAAATAACCGGAGATATTCCTCAGGTTTCTTTACGACTAGATAAAAAAGTGTTCAGGGTAGATAAAGACGTATTATCACAAAGTACTACAGTTTCTGAGGTTTTGGAAAATGTACCTTCTGTTTCAGTTGACCCATCAGGAACAGTAAGTTTAAGGGGAAATACCAATGTCACTATTTTGATTAATGGCAAACGTTCGGGTTTAACCTCTGCTCAGGCCATGGAGCAAATCCCTTCAGAAAATGTGGATAGAGTAGAAGTGATAACTGTCCCATCTGCACGATACGAAGCTACAGGTTCTTCAGGGATAATTAATATCATATTAAAAAAGAATGTAAAAGGTGGATTAACGGGCCATATAAGTGCCAGGGGGGGTAGCCCTGCCGATTATAATACCATAGGGAGTTTAAGTTATAAGACCAACAAATTCAATTGGTTTGGTACAGTTGGTATTCGATATACGGATTATGAAGGGGACTATTCCAGAAATCAAACTTCTACCAAAAATGGAGAGCCTATTTTCCTGGAAATGGTACAAGATCAACATAGACATGACGATGGAAGGTTTTATTATTTTGGTTCTGATTATTATATAAATAATAAGAATTCAATTACAATGGCATTTTATAGAAACGAAACAAAAGATACCGATGTAACAGATTTTATTTATAAGTATACTACTACTCATGAAAGCTTGGATAGCACTTTAGTTACAGACGGAAATTCCAAAGAACAACGGTCGTACAATCAACTTGAAATGAATTATACCAGGACCTTTAATAAAGAAGGCAGAAAATTAACTTTTGATTTACAATACGATTTTTGGAATAGTACGATGAAATGGGATGTTCTCACAAGGAAAACACAACCCATTCAAGAATCCATTTTTAATCTGAAAACTACTTCTATCGATAAAAACAATGATATTGCCATCCAATCTGATTATGTAACTCCATTGGGAGAGAATTCCAAACTGGAATTAGGGGGTAAATTAGAAAACAGACGAGTGACCGGTAGTTTTGAAGCCAAAGAACTGCTTAATGGTACCTATAAAATCATGGATGGTTTTGATAATTCCATTCGATACGACGAACAAATAATAGCCGCATATGCACAATTTGGCAATAAAAAAGGCAAATTTAATTATTTGTTAGGTTTACGCATGGAAGCTACCATAACTAATGTAGAAGGAACTGGGGATAATCTGAAGGTAAGAAATGAATATACAAACCTATTTCCTACATTAAATTTGGGTTATTCTTTAAGCGAAAAAACAAATATGGGCCTTAGTTATAGTCATCGAATTAATAGGCCTTCTTTATGGCAGTTAAATCCCTTCTCTGAGATTGAAGATTTTAATACACGTTTTTTTGGAAATCCTACATTGAAACCTGCATATACAGATATTATAGAATTTTCCCTATTACAAAACGGTCCATTTATCACCTTTAATCCAACTTTTTATTATTCATACACAACTAATACAACAATTTGGAATACTCTTCAAAATGATGCAGGTGTTTTTGAAAGTACTATAGTTAATCTGGACTTAGAAAAAAGATTAGGATTTGAGTTTTCAGCTTCGGTTGCTCCTTTAAAATGGCTTAGTTTCAATGGTGATTTTAACGCCTTTAGATTTTGGCAAAAGGGAATGCTTAATGATCGAGAATTGGACAATGATGACAGTACATGGTTTTCTTCATTAGAAACTTCTGTAAAGATGGGTAAAAGTCTTTCTTTTCAAACTAGATTAAATTATAGAGGAGCCACAAGTACTGCAATTACTTTTCAGAAGCCTATTTGGTATTTAAATGCGGGTTTAAGTAAAAAAATGTTCGATAATAAAGGAAATCTAAGTTTTAGAGCCAGTAATATTTTTAATACTCGAAAAACAAAAAGTGAAACCACCGGAGATAACTTCTTTGTCAGTCAAATAAGAAGTCGTAATGCGGCCAGGTATTCTCTTAGTTTTTCATATAGATTTGATGGAAAGACGGCTTTTGAAAGTAGAACTTCACGACGAAGGAATAGAAATTAAAAAACCCAGAACAAATAGTAGTTAGTAGTTAAGTGAAATAGTTAAGAGTGAAATTTGTGGAATTTATACACTCTTAACTATTCCAGAATATTACACCTGAATTTACCAATAGTCCACTATTTTGTGGCAAGTCCACATATGTGTAATAGCCACTATTCAAATTTTTATGGTTTTGCGTTTTTGCTTATTTTCTCAATTTTGTTTTAATGCTATCTGGAAAATACTCAAGTACGCCTGTTTTTTTAAATTCTTTATGCAAACTATCTATTTTATACATTTTACCTGATAGCCCTTTCTTATTTAAATATTCCTTATAGTTTTTCTCATCAAAAAAGACTTCTGTACTACTATCTTTTGCATTAAGAACAAACCAACGCTCTGGTAATAGAAATGTATTGCTAACACTATCAATAGGGAATAAACGTGGTTCTCCTTTTGAATCCCTTTTTTCTTTTAGCGTAATTGTACCACCATCTTTTCTAGCATATACAAAGTCTTTATTAGAATAATCTTTTATATACCACTTTTTTTGATTGATTTTTCCATACACACATTCCTTATCTACTCCTATTTCAATTAAGGAATCAATACTAATTCTATAATTAAAAGAGTGTGGAGTTTCTAAGTACCAAATACCATAATCACCACGTAGTTTTATTGGTTTTATTAAAGGTGTAAGGAAAAACTGTCCATAGTTCTTATTAGTATAAAAGAGGTCAACATCTTCAAGTGCTGTTCGGGAACCACACGATTGGATACAAAAAATAGATAAAAGAAGTAGTGTACCTACTATAAATGATTTCATTCTCTATTTAATTTAATGATGTACTCCAGTAGGCTTTTACTTTTAATTCATCACTACCTCCAAGTACATCATGGTATAAGAATCCAAGTACAAAACAAATAGCATTGTACTCCAGAGATCTATCTCCCCAACTTGGACGTAAATCTAGTACATCGCTAAACCAATAATTTATAGTAATTTTTCCATCCGAAGTAACAACATACCTATATTTTACAGTTACAGATCTAACTGTCCAAGTTAGTTCATTAAATGCCATTTCCCACGTAGCACTATACTCATTATTCCATTTCCAAACTTCTAAAGCTTGTTTCCACATTTCTCCTTTTGCTCTTTGACCTCCTAGTTGCGTACCAAAATGACCTGAACCATCAAATTTAGCCACTTTATAATATTGATCACTTTTAATTCCAGCAACTAATTTTGTTTGTTCCCTTAATAAAGCACCATCTTTTTTAACTTTTTCAAGACTACTGCCGGCAAGACAAATTGAATCACTTTGTAACATAGAATGTACTCCCACCATAAAGATATTCTCGACAT
>NZ_SMMB01000055.1 GCF_009711365.1 Xanthovirga aplysinae
GCTAGTAGAAGATCCTGACAACTCTTTTCCAAACGATTTCTCATTAACCGTCCTTGAAGGTGATAGTTATTCAGTAACAAACAATGAAATAACCCCGGCCCCTGAATTTAATGGAATATTAGATATTCTGGTATCAGTAAATGACGGTACGGACGAAAGTGAAGTCTTTCAGCTTTCAATCGAAGTTTTACCTGTCAATGATATTCCGGTGATCACAGGAACAAGCACACCTCTTACAACTTTTGAGGAAAA
>NZ_SMMB01000031.1 GCF_009711365.1 Xanthovirga aplysinae
TCCAACCCTAATTCATCAACTAAATCTTCTGAAAATCCCTCCTCAATCACGACGAACCTTGTTCTACTATTATCCCTGAAAAGGCTATTACATTCATTAGTGGCTATCCTATATAAATAAGCAGAATATGGAAGCCCTTTGTGAACGTATTTTTTAATATTCGTTAAGGCTTTAAGAAATACTTGTTGGGTTATATCCCCTGTGGTTTGTTTATCATTTACCCTTTTTAAA
>NZ_SMMB01000178.1 GCF_009711365.1 Xanthovirga aplysinae
TGAACTTTCTATTAACCATTTGAAAGAGAATCCGGGTTAAAAACCCCTATTTCTGACATTTTTAAGAATTCTTTGGAGTAGTTATTTATAGCCAGAATTATGTCGTAAGATGAAGTTTTTAGAAGATATTCCGTGCTAAAACGTTGTCGGCAGAAAATCATGAATCGGTCCAATTGATCCCCTTCAAAGGAAGTAAGGTCTTGCACCAACTTTTTATTAAACTTTGAATCAATGATTTTCTGTTGTGGAGAATTATTCAAGATTCTGGAATAAGCTCTTTTTTCCTTCTCCTTTTTACTGAATTTGGAAGAGATGGAATTAACTGGAATTAAAAATACAGCAATGGTGCTTTTGTCATTAGAGACTCTCTTTCTCTTTGGGACTTTTATTTGAAAAGGTAAGGGGATATTAAATTCTTCCTCTGGATTGGGTTCATGGGCCAAAAGGTTTCGCTTAAACCTCCCTTCTGTTGGTAAATCAATTATACTAACTTCATCTAAATGAATTGTTCTTGGTTTTAAAGCAACAGTAATCAATTTATCGAATTTGTTGGAATTATCGACAAGCAGGGTGTCATTTATAAACTGAACGCCAGA
>NZ_SMMB01000142.1 GCF_009711365.1 Xanthovirga aplysinae
ACTTCGTTGGCCTCACTGTTTGAAAAAAAAATTAACGAACAAACCGTTTGGACAAACAAACTATGGCAAATTTATATGTTACTAGCTCATTTTAACCTTTTTTGGCAAACAGCCAAGGCCACAAAGTTTGAAAAATGGGGATATTTAGGTTTTCTATTTGTCATTTTAGGCCCCATAATCACATTTTTTGCCACCCATATTCTTTTACAAAGAGGAGATGTGCGAAAGACGGGTTCCTCGGGAAAGACCGTAAAACCAAACCGAAATTTTTTCTATTTACTAATCCTATTGCACTTTTGGGTTTTCTTGGCAATCCTATGGATTGGTGAACAATTCAGACCAGGTGACATAATTGACCTAGCTTTAGTAGTCCTTCTATTTATAATTCCTTTTATTAGAAATGTTCAATATTATAGAATATCTACTCTAATTGGCATAATTTTTATTTTTTCTACTGTTCTGATAAACATTTGGTA
>NZ_SMMB01000451.1 GCF_009711365.1 Xanthovirga aplysinae
AAATGAATCAGTCTTAAGAAAGTGTTTTCATGCTTTAAAAGGGATAAATTCACAAAGATCGAATCAGGTAACAGACAAATTAATTAAGTCTAAGAACCCAAATATTCAAACTGTAATGAAAATGATAAATAAAACACAGCTGCCAACAATGGCGAGCTGCCATGTTTTGCCAATGGAAAAGCCAGGGATTAGAATGTACGGCAGCCAGGTGAACCGTTAGCGGTCATAAAAGGAAAAAAAATTAAAAAGGACTTAAATGATAAAAATAGAGGAGATTAAAAAGGAGCAACTTGATGCTTTTATTGACTATTTTAATTTTCACCTATCAGAAAATGGTAAAGGTAAAAATCCTATCTTCCAACCTCTTTCTCAAGAACAATCTATCTTGACAGAAGAATGGAAAGAAAAATTTGAAATCGGGTTAATCAAAAATTTTGGTGAAATTGGTTGGAGAAAACTTTGGATTGCAACAACCCAAGAAAATCAGATTGTTGGACATATTGATATTCGCTCCTACAATGAACTAAATACATCACATCGAGTATTGCTTGGAATGGGGGTTGATAGTAACTTTCGCAAATTGAAAATTGGACAAAAAATGCTTGAATTCGTCATTGCCTATTGTAGAAAGCAACCCAAAATAAGTTGGCTAGATTTACAGGTTATGACACTTAATACCCCTGCCATTGGCCTTTACAAAAAAATGGAATTTCAAATATTAACAAATACCATTGATAGGTTTAGAATTAATAATGTTTCCTACGACTATACTTCAATGACATTAAATGTTGAGGGAAATTAGAAAAACCAAAACAACAACGAACCCCTAACAATGGTGAGCTGCCATGCTATGCCAACTTTCGAAAAACATCGCGTGTAAAACACAACAACAAGCCGGGTCGTTCATCATCATTATGGTAATCAAAATCAAAATTTTCAAGTGGAAATTATCAAAAAAATACTTTTTGGAAAAAAAATAAACTTTCAAGATCCAAAAATTGGAACGCTTACAACTAGAATAAAGTCAAACAATCCGTCTATTGAATACACTTGGACTGGAGAGTATTTAATTGATGATCAGAAAAAAGAAACGGTTATTATTTTAGAGGGTAATCTCAATGGTCCGCACAAGGCTCAATTGAACTCTGCTTATAGAATTGTTGACGAACTAGATTCGATTATTGAAAGAGTTGATAATGAACTAAAAGAAAACGCATCCAATTATAAAAAAATAAAAAATTGGAAAGAGGAGTTCTATTTTGCAGCGGTAACTCCATACGATCAGAGGGAAAATAAATTTGAATTAAACTTTGAGCCAATTGACTCAAATAACAACCGATATGTTTCTTTAATATGGTCAAACGGACAAATTAATGAGGTTGAAGGAAAATAACAGGTGTACAACAATGGCGTATTGCCATGCTTTGCCAATGCTCATAAGCCGACGCAAAAAACACATATCAAGAACCCTGAAATCGACTTTTTGATTTATTGAAATGAAGCTGAGGGAACCGATATTGAGAAATTCTGGACTAAAATGTATACTTTCAAACAGGGGACACTTTACAAACTATTATAAAAAGGAAAGAAATTAAGAACAATCACGAATACAATCCCGTAATGGATAATATTGTGGTCGCAGACCAAATTGGAGGGATAAACAACAAATAAGTAAGAAAATTAAATAAATCGATTG
>NZ_SMMB01000742.1 GCF_009711365.1 Xanthovirga aplysinae
TTTTTCTTGCATTTACAAGAATAGGGCTGTTATATTTAAATTTCCGAAAAACTGCCATGTAGCACCACTTAACCTACAAAGGCGGAAAAGTGGTTTGATAATCCCTAAGGATGAATAAATCAACTTTTTCTGGAAATTAAATAAGAGTGTAAGCATTTTTTTAAAGTTAGTTCATCCCTACAAACTATTTAGGGTGAACTTCTATTTTTTGAAATGAAGGAGTAGAAACTAGGGATGCCGTCTTTCTACTTTACAGGAAGCCACCTAGGCGAAATTTTATTTTTTTATTGATTCATGAAGAAGGTCACTTTACTAATTCTGTCATTATTATTTTTTCTGCCTAATTTATATGCAGCCTCGGGAGAATCTGTCGATGACATAATTAATAATGCCATGGCTCCTGCAACAGCCCTAATGGAGCGCATTGTCTTTGCGCAATTTTCTATAGGTGGGTATGATTTCCCATATATTGTGGCCTGGATAGTAATAGGAGCGATTTTCTTTACTTTTTATCTTAGATTCATAAATCTAAGAGGGTTTGGCCAAGCCATAAAGATTTTGCAGGGAAAATATGCACAGGAAGAAGATAAAGGAGAGGTAACCCAATTTCAAGCCTTAACAGCAGCCCTCTCAGGTTCTGTGGGACTGGGAAATATAGCTGGAGTAGCTCTTGCCATTTCTGTAGGAGGGCCTGGAGCCACCTTTTGGATGATAATAGCCGGCTTCTTAGGAATGTCCACAAAATTTGTGGAATGTACCTTAGGGGTAAAATTTCGACAAATTCATGCCGATGGAACTATCTCCGGAGGCCCCATGCATTATTTAGACAAAGGATTTAGTGCCAAGGGATGGGGGCGACTTGGAAAATTTTTAGCTGTTTTCTTCTCGGTGATGGCCATTGGTGGCTCCTTAGGAGGAGGAAACATGTTTCAGGTAAATCAAGCCGCTCAGCAGTTTGTGGCCGTAATGGGTGGTGAATCCACCTTTTTTGGACAAAATACCTGGATCTTTGGGGTGATAATGGCCATACTTGTCTTTTTGGTTATAGTAGGCGGTTTCAAATCCATAGCCAAGGTTACTGAAAAAATTGTACCCTTTATGTGTGCTATTTACCTCATTGCAGCGGTAACAGTATTGGTGAGTAATTTTTATGCCATTCCGGCAGCCTTCAGTTCCATATTTATAAGTGCTTTTTCTGGAAAGGCTGTTGGAGGCGGTATTTTAGGCGCCTTGATTCAGGGAATTCGCAGAGGAGCTGTTTCCAATGAAGCAGGTCTTGGGTCTGCAGCAATTGCACACTCCGCTGCCAAAACCAGTCAGCCTGCAACTGAAGGTTTTGTTGCCTCCCTCGAACCATTTATTGATACGGTGGTGGTTTGTACCTTGACTGCCCTTGTTATTGTGATCACAGGAACTCACCAAAGTGGAGAGCTGGATGGAATTGCACTAACAAGTACTGCCTTTGAAACAGTCATAAGTTGGTTTCCACTCATTCTTTCTATTGCGGTTATTTTATTTGCTCTTTCCACCATGCTTACATGGTCGTATTACGGACTAAAAGCTTGGACTTACCTTTTTGGAAAAAACAAACAATCAGAATTCTTATATAAATTTATCTTTTGTCTTTTTATAGTTATTGGTGCTTCTATGAGCCTTGACAGTGTGGCAAGCTTTACTGATGCCATGTTACTGGCAATGGCAGCACCTAACATATTGGGTTTGTATGTTCTTTCACCAATTGTCAAAAAAGAGTTGAACCATTTTTTTGCCATAGCCAAAAGGTAGGTAACAACCTTTGAAGTTGCACATTTTGTCTCTGTTTTGGATTATCTCCAAGTGGATGACCAAAGAAGGCCTGCTTTTTAGCCTCATTTTAAATACACTATACATTTGATTTTTTATTAAACATGAAGAAGGTTTTACTTTCAATACTGTCACTTACTTTTTTAGTAACACCTCATTTACAAGCAGCTCCTGTTAAGTCCGTTGATGACCAGATCAATGATGCTATATCACCGATTACGGCCTTCATGGAACGGGTTATCTTTGTTAGTTTCAAGATTGGTCCTTATGAAATCCCTTTTATTTTGTTATGGTTGATAGGTGGCGCACTTTTTTTTACTTTTTACCTCAAATTCATCAACATTCGTGGACTGAAACATGCCATTGATATCATCAAAGGGAAATATAGCAAAGAGGACGACCCAGGAGAAGTCACCCATTTTCAGGCATTAACAGCTGCTCTTTCAGGAACGGTAGGCTTAGGTAACATTGCTGGAGTCGCAGTAGCGATCTCTTTAGGGGGACCAGGCGCTACCTTTTGGATGATTATCGGTGGCTTTATTGGGATGACTACCAAATTTGTAGAATGTACTTTAGCGGTAAAGTATCGAAATATACATGCCGATGGTTCTGTATCCGGAGGCCCTATGCATTACCTGGACAAAGGTTTAAGCGCCAAAGGTTATGGAAGACTTGGTAAATTCCTTGCCATGTTCTTTGCACTCATGTGTATTGGAGGGGCACTAGGTGCGGGAAATATGTTCCAGGTAAATCAGGCTGCCCACCAATTTGTAGGCGTTTTTGGAGGTGAGTCCACTTTCTTTGGTCAACATACTTGGGTGTTTGGGCTAATCATGTCCTTATTAGCTTTTATTGTAATTGTCGGGGGATTTAAGTCCATCGCAAAAGTAACCGATAAGGTAGTTCCATTAATGTGCGCAGTCTATGTAATTGGGGGAATAACAGTGCTTTTAGCAAATTTCAGTGCCATTCCTTCCGCATTTACTGCCATTATTGAAGGAGCATTCAATGGAAAAGCTATTGCCGGAGGTGCTGTTGGAGTCATGTTACAAGGTTTAAGAAGAGCGGCTTTCTCCAATGAAGCAGGACTTGGATCAGCTGCCATTGCCCATTCTACAGCTAAAACAAGCAAACCTATTACTGAAGGATTTGTTGCCTCTATTGAACCTGTGATTGATACAGTAATAGTTTGTACAATGACAGCTTTGGTCATTGTTATTACCGGAGCCTACCACAACCCTGAAGTGGATGGAATTGCCCTTACTTCCTCGGCCTTTGCTTCAGTAATTAGTTGGTTTCCTTATGTGCTTTCCATAGCGGTTATTCTATTCGCTTTTTCAACAATGATTTCCTGGTCCTATTATGGTTTGAAGTCTTGGACTTACCTTTTTGGGAAAAGTAAATTCTCTGAACTTAGCTTCAAATTGCTTTTCTGCCTGTTTATTGTCATTGGAGCCTCCATGAGTTTCGATCGTGTAATTGGCATTTCCGATGCCATGATTTTTGCCATGTCTTTTCCAAATGTCATTGGGCTATATTTTCTGGCTCCAGTAGTAAAAAAAGAGCTGAAAGGGTTTCTTTCATTTGTGAAAAAGGAGGAAAAAGAAAATGAAAAAGTAACAGTGAGTGTGTAATTAATCTTTTTGTTTTAATCCAATCTTCACACTACAATGATTTGACCTTGGAAAGCTGACACCAATAAGGAAAGGAAGTCGTAATTTCCCTTTCTTTAGTTGAGATCAGTTCACTTTCCTCTTTTAACATTTTATAAAAAGAATACAATGGAAAGCTTTAAGTGTCGACAT
>NZ_SMMB01000659.1:0-1675 GCF_009711365.1 Xanthovirga aplysinae
TATCATAGACGATTTTCGTGATAGAGAAAGGGTTAAAAAATCAATTAATGTACCAGTATTTAGCTTCTCCAATTTGTCCATCCAAAATCAAATGAAAATTGGAATTATAAAAATTGATGTGGAGGGTGCTGAGATGGAGGTGATAGAAGGATTAAGACAAGAAATAGAATCTCATAGACCATTTATTCTAATTGAGATATTGCCAGTATATAACAAGAATAACAAACCCAGACTGAATAGACAAAACCGCATTCAAAAAATCTTGTTTGAATGCGGATATTCAATCTTTAGGATAAAAAAGGACGATAAACAATTTTTTGAATTACTAGGGATAGACGATTTTGGAATTCACTCAGATTTAAATATGTGCGAATATATATTATCACCAAATGAACAAAATACTTATTTAAATAAAACTTTGGCTAACAATAGCTATGCCCAATAGCTCCCTAGCGGTCACTACTGGGCATAGCTGAGACGTTGGCAGCAAGCAAAAAATAAATGAAAAACTTAATTTTAATAATGATTTTTGGTCTTTTGACGAGTTGCGGAGACCATAAAAAAGAAAAAAATAGAAACAAAGATTTAACCCAAAAGGAGAACTTTAAAAAAACCATTGTCTCCATTAAGCAGAGAAATAATCAAAGTGAGCCTGAAGTAGAATCAAAAAATCATGTAAATTACCAAGAGCAAGAACTAAAGTATGAATTTAAAAGTGCAAAACTTTTTCATTTGACTGACACCATAATTGCTGATTTTAACGGGGATGGAGCTCTTGACAAAGCTATTTTTAAACGAGAACATGAGACTTCCGGAATAATAATCATGGAGGGAAAAACTGATGATGAAGTAAAAATAGGCTTTGGTGAAAAGTTCGCCCATTTAACAGAGTTCAATTGGGTAGACTATTGGGGACTTGTGAAAGACTCAAGTACATATGAGGTACTTATTGAAGATGCTATAATAATTGGCGATACAATTATTAGACTTGATAACCCTTCAATTGTAGTTAGAAAAGAAGAGGTTGGTGGTGGAATTATCACTTATAAAGAAGGAACTTATAAATGGCTTCATCAATCTGATTAAAAAATTTAAAAAAGCCATCTGCCAACAATGGCTTGCTGCCATGCTTTGCCAGCGCGCAAAATAACCGACGCTAAAAAGCACAGCAGCAAGCCGGGCCGTTAGTGGTCATTGAATGAGAAAAATAATAAGCATATTGTTCTTGATTATTAATTATTATATTGCAGTAGGACAGGTCAGTCTTTCTGGAAAAGTTGAATTATGCCCAGACTTTACTGCAAGCGTTAGTATTCCAAGAAAATTAACATTTAACTACATTAAAAAGAAGAAGAAACCTATTAAAAGGGAAATTGACACCTTATTGGTAAAAATGGAAGTTTACCAGAAGGATACTTTAGTAAAAACCTTTTATACTAACTATTCAGGAGAGTTTAAAACCGATCTACCTTCTAGAGGGAATTATAGACTAAAAAGTAGTTTATCGAAATTTATAAAAAAGGAAACTGAATTAAATATTGATTCCCCTTTCAATGAAATCAATATCTGCTTGTCGGACTCATCTATTCATGCTTATTTTTTGAAAAAAATCCCCTATGATTCATTGAAAGCAAAAAAAGATCTAGGTAAAGGAGAAACTAGGATCATCTCTTTG
>NZ_SMMB01000659.1:1685-3073 GCF_009711365.1 Xanthovirga aplysinae
TACCGACGCCAAAAAGCACAGCAGCCAGCCGAGCCGTTGTCTGTAATTGAAATAAAAGACTAAATAATGAAATGGAGTAAAATGCGGGTGAAATTAAAAGATAGACTTGCTGAAGATTTAAAGAATAATTTAGATTACCATCTAACTACTTATAAGAATAGTACTGGTTGGTTAGGAAGAGCTTGGCTAACCTTAAATGGAATTGAATTAGTTAATTTTTCCAATCCTGATACATGGAAATATTTTAAAAGTTATTCAAATGAATTGTGTGAAACTGGCTATATCTCTCATGCAGCCGTAAAAGATGAAGATAGAAGTAATAATGCTGGAATGGAACGGGGCGAATTTTCTAAATATAATTTTTCTGGATCAGCATTTGAATTTTTGACCGAATTGAATATTGAGCAATCTCAAAAAAGCACTAATCCAATTCATAGAATGTTGGCTATGTTGGACAAAAGAACGGGAAAGAGAAGGATCTTTGAATTAAGAGAAAAGGAAACACATCCACTTGTTCTAAAAATGATTGAATTAAGGATTGGAAAATAAAACAACAGACAACAATGGCGAGCTGCCATGCTTTGCCAACGCGTAAAAGCCGACGCTAAAAAGCACAGCAGCCAGCCGGACCGTTGTGTTTCATTAAGATAAAAATGCCGATTAACATTTATAACGAAAATACAGGAGAAAAGGTGGATTGGTTATGTGATGACTTCTGGGATCTGCCAAACCAAATTGATGCACTTGAAACTTGGTTAGAAGAAAAAGGTAAAAACTTAACTCCCAACAAATATGTAGCCGATATTGGCTTTGATATTAGAAAAGATGCCTCTGGCGGTGGTGCAGTTTTAAGTTCAGAATCAATGAAAATTTTGGGAGAAATTGGTATGGATATTTATTTCTCTGAATACCCAAATACAATTGACTAATAAAGGGCATGAAAGTAAATTTTGAAATAGAGGAAAATTATGCTGTCCAATTTCAAGGAAGGCACCTTGACCTCCATAACAATTTCGAACTTGTTGAAATCAGAGATTTAGAAAAAGAGATTGAAATAGAATTTAGAAAATCAGAGGGTAATTGGGTACCTAAGGACGAATTGAATGAGTTAATATTTACCTTTAAAGGGATCTCATATAAATACGAAGAAGAAGGAGAAAGCGAGCCCTATCCAGAAGATTGGAAAATTCTCGGAGAATTATCATTCTTCCCAAGTAATATGAGAGACATCAATGATGGATTTATCCCTCAGTCGCTCCCAAAAAAAGAAGATGATATCCTTTTCATTTTTGAAAACGGAAGACTAATTCGAATTAACTGTGATGAAGTGGAATTGAAAATTAAATAAAAACGAAAACACAACAATGGCGAGCTGCCATGCTTTGCTA
>NZ_SMMB01000405.1 GCF_009711365.1 Xanthovirga aplysinae
TATCAGTTCGTATGAGAAATAATGAACCTAAAATAAAAAAAATGTCAAATTTCACCCGCTTCCTCCCTGGCTTCAAAGCCACCTATATTTCTGTTGGTGCATTATACGTTCTTCTTGCCGGTAGCCTTTTTCTCCGCGGAATTCCTGAAAGCATGGCCCAATTCAACGTGCCTTCCGAGATCCTTAATTCCCCGCATTATCTTGATGCGATGTTGTGGACCTATTCACATATGATCATTCTAGGGCTGGTGATTGGGTTGATGGGATTTTTTGCAGAAGGTGTAAAGTTGAAAGGGTGGATGTCGGGGCTGCTCCTGCTCGCCAATGCATATTATACTCTTCTCGATTTTCGCTCTTCAGATTCGAATCTGGGAAATGGGTTGTATGAAGGGGAAGCTTCACTTATACCTGCTATTATAGCTTTGGGAATAACAATGTTGTTTTTACAACTCGTGGTGAGGAATGTTTTTGCAAGGCAGGCTTTAGGAATTAAAGAAGGTTAAGAAAATTGATGGTTCGTTGTTGTTCATTTCGGACAAATTTGCAAGACGGTAAGAAAAATTGATATTTTGGAAATGAGAATAAAAAATGATTTTCTTGATAGGCTAACAAGTAGCTGGTGAAAGTAAAAAAACATCAAACAATTCAATTTCTAGGCCGGAAATTGGTTACAAAATAGGAAGCAAATAAACTTAGAAAACTAAAGGAATAAAAACAAAACGATTGAGAACACTATGAATGCTTCATCGGCACTTTGACGGCATTGCAACCAAGCATACACATGGCGGTTAACCACAAGCAGAAAATATTGAAAGTCAATAAAACATATCTAAAAGGAAAATCAGTATTTATAGTTTCATTACTTGTAATCGGAATCGTAATTCTGACAGTCTATCTGACCGGAATAAATTACAATAGAAGTTTGTCTTCAAATATTTATTTGTCTTTAGGAATTATTGCAACTACTCTTTTTCTATTTATGACTTATGGACTTTATAAAGGAATTGGACTTTTTGATAATTTTCCCAAATACAGGAATTTTAAAAGTGGAGATTTTTTGGCAAGCTCGGGGACAGTTCCTGATTTGCCAAGTGTGGACGCAGGAGACGGAATTGGTGACCTGATTTTAACAGGGTTGCTGTGGCTGGTAATTTCCATTTTGTTTATTGTTTTGCTACTTGTCTTAGAGGCAATTATTTGGTTTTCAATACTTGTAATATTAACCATGTTATATTGGATTTTTTTCAAAGCTTTAAAACTGGTTCTCAGTAGATCGACTAAAACAAAGGGTAAAATCGGAGTTTCAGTAGTTTATTCTTTAACTTACACGGCAATGTATATGGGTTGGATATATGCAATCGTATTTTTGACAGAAATAATAAAATAGAAAATCCAGTGGTTAACATTGGCTCCTATGTAAAGCCTTTTCGTCGCTAAG
>NZ_SMMB01000236.1 GCF_009711365.1 Xanthovirga aplysinae
GATCAAGGAACACATGTTAGATAAGATGTCTGATACTTCAAGAATTGTGGAAAGACTGCGTGCCAGTGGTTATGTATCCAAAACGCAATCGAGTGATGACCGAAGAGCTGCTAAAATCCATATATCTGAAAAAGGTCTTGAACTTTTAGAGGAGGCAGAGCCGCATGTACAAAGTTTTACTAAGCTATTCCAAACCCTTACAATGGAAGAAGCTCAATTATTTAATGAGTTATTGGATAAAATTCGCTCATAATATCTTTTCACTTCTACGCCTATCTTATAGTGTTTGATAAATTGGGGATTCCTGATTGTCGAAAGCTCTTGGTCATAATTGTACAAATTGTTGCAGATACGTTTTTGGTGAAGCTCTGGTAAAACTTAGATTTATTCTAATGAAAATTTAACTGAGTTTTAAATTGTAAATGCAAGAGTTTTGTGATTTGGCGAAGAGCTTTTTTGTTTTTAAAAGAAAGGTCCTATAGCAAAATATCATCTAAATAATGCAGGTGTCCTACCGATCAACCTTCCCATCTTCATACTTGACGATTATCCTCATCTTAAATTTCACAGCTTAAATTCTTTAGGTTAAAGCATCGGAATTTTTGCTCAAGAGAAAAGTCTTAGGTCAATATGCACCGTGGCCTTGCTATTTGCTCATTTACTTATGGTATGGGTTTCTGATATAATTTTATTTACTACAAAATTATATGTTAGAAAATATTGAAATGGCTTTCTCTGTTTCTCTCCGAATTATTGATGCTTTTTTTGGTCCTAAATTCCGATCTTTTTTTGAT
>NZ_SMMB01000579.1 GCF_009711365.1 Xanthovirga aplysinae
AATAAATACCTTCCCAAGGTTTATGCTGTTATTATCTTCTAAAATCTAAACCTGGAAAATAAGCAGTCTCTCCTAGCTCCTCCTCAATCCTCAACAGTTGGTTGTATTTAGCCATTCTGTCCGAACGAGAAGCTGAACCTGTCTTAATTTGCCCTGTATTTAAAGCAACTGCCAAATCAGCTATGGTATTATCTTCAGTTTCTCCAGACCGGTGAGACATTACACTAGTGTAAGAATTCTTTTTAGCTAGGTTAATAGCATTGATCGTTTCAGTTAAGGTACCAATTTGATTTACTTTAATCAAAATGGAATTTGCTACCCCTTGCTCAATACCGTTATTTAATCGGTTTACATTGGTAACGAAAAGGTCATCTCCTACTAACTGTACCTTGTCTCCAATTAATTTAGTATGCTCTTTCCAACCTTTCCAGTCATCTTCATCCATTCCATCTTCAATAGAGATAATTGGGTATTTATTCACCCACTCCTTCCAATAGTTAGCCATCTCGGAAGAAGTCAATTTATCCCCTGTAGACTTTTTGAAGTGATATAGGCCCGTTTCTGCATCATAAAACTCAGAGCTGGCCGCATCCATAGCAATAAAAATCTCCTCTCCAGGTTTGTAACCAGCCTTTTCAATAGCCTGAAGCACTACTTCAATAGCTTCTTCATTGGAAGCGATGTTAGGAGCAAATCCACCCTCATCACCTACATTTGTGGAATACCCTTTACTTTTAAGGACGCTCTTAAGGTTATGGAATACTTCTACACCCATTTTCAAAGATTCAGAAAAAGAATCTGCTTTTACGGGCATCACCATAAACTCCTGAAAGTCGATAGAATTATCAGCATGACTACCTCCGTTAAGAATATTCATCATTGGTACCGGAAGCGTATTGGCATTTACACCACCTACATAACGGTACAAGGATTGGCCTGATTCCTGCGCAGCAGCCTTTGCCACTGCTAAAGAAACCCCCAGAATGGCATTAGCCCCTAATTTTCCTTTGTTTTCAGTACCATCCAAATCGATCATAGCACTATCGATCAAATTTTGCTCGAAGACACTATAACCCACCAATTCCTTAGCAATGTCTGTATTTACATTATTAATAGCTGTCAACACCCCTTTACCCATGTAAGTGGCTTTATCTCCATCGCGTAGTTCAACGGCTTCATGTTTCCCTGTAGATGCGCCGGAAGGAACAGCCGCCCGACCAATAATTCCATTTGTTGTGATTACATCAACCTCTACTGTTGGATTTCCCCTAGAATCGAGAATTTGACGCGCGTGAACACTTTCAATTAAGCTCATGTCTCAAATGTGGTTTAAAAGTTAATATTTCAATTATGTGGATTTATATAAAAAATCAGCTATTCTTCATAATTTCAACGAAATCATCAAATAAGTATCTTGAATCGTGTGGACCAGGAGAAGATTCTGGGTGATATTGGACGGAAAAAGCTTTTTTATCTTTTACCCGAATGCCCTCGATGGTTTGGTCATTCAAGTTAATGTGAGTAGCAAATACCTGCTGGGATTTTTCGACATCTTCCCCACTTATGGAAAAACCATGATTCTGAGAAGTAATTTCACCTTTTCCAGTTTGAAGATTTTTAACAGGATGATTTAAACCTCGATGCCCATGGTGCATCTTATAAGTAGAAATTTCATTGGCACGAGCTAATAACTGATGTCCTAAACAAATTCCAAACAAAGGTTTATCTGCCTTAAGAATTTCACGAACTGTATCAACAGCGTATTCCATTACGGAAGGATCTCCCGGACCGTTAGAGATAAAATATCCATTTGCTCCCCACTCATTCATTTCCTGGAAAGTAGTTTTAGCAGGAAATACCTTACAATAACAACCTCTATCAGTTAAATTTTTAAGGATACTCTTCTTTACCCCTATATCCAATACCGCTACCTTCAATTCATTTAACTCCTCACCCAAATAATATGGTTCTATCGTGCTCACTTGAGATGATAACTCCAATCCAGCCATTGAAGGAACTTCTTTCAATTTTGCCTCCAAAGCCTCCACTTCAGAAATTTCGGATGAAATAATGCCATTCATAGCACCACTGGTCCGAATATGTCTTACCAACCGTCTGGTGTCAATATCGGAAATTCCTACTATACCATTTTCCTCAAGGTACTCCTGTAAAGAACTATCCGAAAGGTTCCGGCTAGCAATGGCTGAAAAACTATTCACCACTAGTCCGGATATCTGTGGTTGTCCGGATTCAGTTTCCTCATCCAGCACCCCGTAATTACCTATGTGGGAATTGGTATTCACTATAATTTGGCCAAAATAGGAAGGGTCTGTATATACCTCTTGATATCCTGTCATACCGGTATTAAAGCAGATTTCCCCTCCACTTGTTCCAATCTTCCCGATGGCATTTCCTTTAAATAATGTCCCGTCTTCCAATAAAAGTAAGGCCTCTCTCTTTGCAGAATATTTCATATCTAGCGGATTAACAAACAAAAATCTTAATTT
>NZ_SMMB01000230.1 GCF_009711365.1 Xanthovirga aplysinae
GGAATTTTTATAGTAAAGATATTTTTCCAGAAGAACCGTTGTGGTACAGAAAAACCATTAGCTCATATAATTTATCAATTGAACCTCGACAAATCAGCCTTCTAGATAATTCGATTGATTTTTGAATAACTTCTTCTGTTTCTATTGAATCTTTACTTAGATCCTGAAGCCAATGTCTCAAAAAAATAATAAACTGAATTTGGAAGACATTAGAGAGCAGGGCAATTTGTTGCTTTGTCAAAGGCGTAATGGATTCGTGTTTTTGCACAAATTGCACAAAAAGATTTGAAATCTCTTCAAGGAAGCCCTTCATGGGTAAATCATCTCGTTCAATTTTAAGGTTCTTCTGTGAAAAAGTTAACAAATAAGGTTTAAAGGTCTTAAAAACATGAAAGCAATGGTCATAAAAAACCACTATCTTTTCCTGAGCGGATGACGTAAAATATTGAGCATCTGATACAGTTTCTTTCCATGTTTTTCGATACAAAAAAAGCCAACAGCGATGATCCAGCTCCTCCAATTCGTTCACAAAGGCATTACTTTCATCTTGCAACCCTTTTGTGTTATCAGAAAATAATTCTGCAAAGGCTTTTTTTCTATCCCCATAGCGGCAAACCAATTCAAGATATTTCTTTAATACACCATCTACCATTTCCTTAGAAAAATATTAATTATTTTGGCTTTTAAGGCTTCCGTGTGCCTTTTCATCTTTGTTATTTAAACTGTGCTTCTTGGTATTCCTACCCAAAGTTTTTATATATCCGGCCTCCAAAATCCTTAC
>NZ_SMMB01000008.1 GCF_009711365.1 Xanthovirga aplysinae
ACCCTGTGCATGAATCAAAATTTGACCCTGTGTTTGATTCCGAAACAATAAGCTGATAGACGGTTGAATTCTCAATAGTTGCCTTGCCTGAATTACCCTCTTTGAAGTCAATTAATCCCACTTTTTTTAGCTTTATTCTGGCCTTCTTAATTGTGTTTCAAGACAGGCCTTTAATACCCTCTGTCATTTGCTTTTTAGAATGACGAATA
>NZ_SMMB01000112.1 GCF_009711365.1 Xanthovirga aplysinae
TTTTTTAGCCCCTAGATTGAATTCGGTTTAACTAAAACACTTCCAGTTTTATCCATTTTCGCCCAAAAAGTGGAAGAAAATTTCTAGTCCAGACTAAATAATAGCCATCAAATCGAATGAAGGCTTCTTTTTTACTTCCACTTTCCCCCAAAGTGGAAGTAATACGGTAAGGGGGAAAGCTACCTACCTAGGAAGGGAAAGCATGTTCATTTAAAGCTTGCCTAACTCCTCGGTTTTCAGGTTAAGTTATCTATTATATTTCTGCCTATAAATAAAAAAATAATTATTTGAAACTTATGTATTTACAGTTAATTCATATTCAGAATATATTGTAAATATTAATTTAAATTACTTTTTTAGTGTTTAA
>NZ_SMMB01000466.1 GCF_009711365.1 Xanthovirga aplysinae
ACCAAAACTTCAGCTGCTAGCCGAACCGTTATGTGTAAATGAATTAAATATGAAAAATTCGATTATTTACTTAGTTATATTGATTTTATTTGCTTCCTGTGACGAGGATCAGGAACCAATAAAAACTTATAATTCAATTGATATAGATATAACAAAGAATGAATTATACATCTACGACACAAAAAACAGTGGCGATGAGGAAGGAGGACACATTTTTGTACAGGCAATGCATTATAGTATTAGTGAATTGGTTAGAGATTCAACTTTCAGACTTGTCTATAGATATCAACCTGAGAAGGATTATATTGGCAATGACAAGGTTCAATTAGAGCTTTCAAGTGGATCAAATGGAGCAGGCCCCTCAGCTCATTTTAAATATTTAACCATAAATTTTAATATTACGGAATAATACAAATAACAAAGCCGAGCTTCCATGCTTTACCAACGCGGGAAAAATCCGACGCTAGGAAAGCATAGCAGCCAGCCGGAACGTTGGTAATAATTAAATAAAGATGAAGAATTCGATATTTTTTCTTTTAACTTTTACATCAAGTTTTTTTCGTGTAAATCCGAAAAGAATTTAGAGAGCAAATATCTAGAAGACTCGAAAGTGAATGCTATCAACGATCTTGGAAGTCGTTATTTAGAAATAAATCGATTTAGTGGAATTATTGTAGTTGCTAAAGAATCTGCCGTCATCTACCAAAATGAATTTGGTTTAGCCAATTATGAAATATCAAAATCATTTTCCGATAAAACTGCTTTTAAAATTGGAGAAATTTCTGAATTGATCACTGCAGAGATTATCCGATCAATGGAACAAGAAGGAAAACTGCAGCTGTCAGATAAAGTCTCGAAATACATTCCCGAAATCAAAGCTGATTTTACGATAAATAATTTACTGAGTCATAACGCAGGTTTACCAAGCATTCAAGTTATTAGAGATAATTATCCATCATTAAGCTATTCAACAATCGAATATGTAAATTTAGGGATAAAATCATCAGGAAAACCAAAACGAAGTGACTTGGGGTATAACGTTTTGGGACATCTAATAGAAAAAATAAGTGGCAGGAGCTTTCAAAAAAATATGGAAGACTTATGTGCAAAATTAGCATTGGAAAACACATATTTATATAAAAAAGATACTGCTCTTGCTACAGGGTATTTGTACCATAATTTTCGTGGAAAAGGACTTGAGTTACAAAGGTCACCTACCTATGATTTAGAAATTGCATTTAGTAGTAATGGATTGAAAGCAAGTGCCAATGATTTAGTGAAGGTTATTAACTCAAACCTTCAAAAAAAAATAGAGATTGAAGGTTATTTAGCAAATGACGGATTCAGTTATTCAATAGTTAATAATCCAGAGGCCAAATTATCTATTATAGTATTGAGCAATCGAAGACACCCAGTTGCCAAGGAAATTTCAAATAGCATAAATTCAATTTTAACAGCTAAAAATTATAAACTTCCTCTATTGAGAGAGCCTGTTTCTATAGACAAAACCTTATTGAAAGAGTATTCAGGTACTTATTCACTGAATGAAAACATGAATTTTGAAGTTTCAATTGACATGGATAGTTTATTCGTAACATTAGGACCAAATATAATACAGTTGATTCCTCAATCATCCAATCAATTTTTCATGGAACATCATGATGCTGCTTTGCGATTTTTAAGAGATGAATCTAATAATGTATTTGCAGTTGAACTCCTAGACGGATTTTTAGAGGGACAAAAAGCTAAA
>NZ_SMMB01000250.1:0-272 GCF_009711365.1 Xanthovirga aplysinae
CACCTTATGTGGTAAATAGCCCCGCAAGGCCAACCCTTTCCATTCCTCCCCTCCTGCATGTCAAGGTGCTCCCATCCAATTTTTTCCATCAAGTTATAACAACCACAAGCTCATGTCCAAATAACCATCAAACCTGCATCAACCAATCAAATATAAATTCTACCTTGTTATTTCTTGAAACCCTAGCTTTAACATTAAATACTTAATTTTTTAACTCAGGTGTGAAAAAAGTAAGCACCCTACCTATGGAAATATCCCAAGGAAAAATTTTA
>NZ_SMMB01000250.1:529-847 GCF_009711365.1 Xanthovirga aplysinae
AAGTTATTAATTCCTTAACTGAAAACATTATGCCTCTTCCCCAAGAGGTCTTTATTTATGAACAGAATATTAGCCTGATCCAGCACATAATTGGATCCAAAGAAGAGCTACAACAAAACCCTAAATTGTAAGCGGGCCTAGCCGAAAGCAACCTTTTATTCATTGATGGTCTCCACTTAATCACTAGCATCAGAAACATAATGAAGAATGTGTTTATGGAAATGAAGGGTAAAATAATGTTGAGAAAAAGGTTTGTTATTGAAAATGTTAATGACGAATTGAAAAATATGTGCCAAGTGGAGCATTCCAGGCATACCA
>NZ_SMMB01000671.1:0-2423 GCF_009711365.1 Xanthovirga aplysinae
TTCATCAGAGTCGTAGGTATATATAATAATACCTTTAATTTTATTTAGACTTTTAGCAGAAAAGGATGATAGTAAATTTTCAATTTTCATCCCTTTATCTCCGGAAGGACTATATAAATATTTATCATTAAGATTTTTATAATCTTCGTCTTTTACAGGGTCATACACCCTGTAATATCCTCTATCTAATAGAAGAATTTCAACTTGATTATTAAGAATAAAACCCTCAATCAATTTTAGGGATTTAATTTTATGGGTTAAATCCATTTCCATGAAAGTAGGCACAATTTCAGGGTTTTCAATGTATAAAGAATTAGCTTTTAAAATTCTTTTCCCTATACAATCTCCAATGACAGGATTATCATCGATTATCAAGGTATTTATTTTTTTTCGCATTGTACCTTTTTTTAATCTAATTACAGCCTACGGTAAATATAAAAATTGTAGCTTCGGTTCTGCTGATGGCCTTTTGGGGCTATTATTTTTATATAGTGTTGTGCTTTCATGTTTTATTTAATTATTAAACCCTTTTTCTCCCCCTACTTAATCTAATTATTGTAGGCCGTATTAATTGGGTAAACCTAATATATAATAGCCCAGAGTTTTGCCGTTTTTCTTTTTTGCATTTTTAACCTCCCATGTATAAACGTTATTTTTAAGGGGTAGAAGCTCTTCTATATCCTTAAAGGTATAAACTCTCGGTTCCGAAGCTAGGCCGTCCCAGGCAAAGCAAATTGGAACTACAGGAATAACCCAGGAAAAGAGGATATCTTTCCAATGGATCGGCTTCACAAAGGGGGTATAAAGGATGGCAATCAAGGCCATTAAAGGCAAGGTTAGAGGTAAAAAAAGCCACCAAAGTATTAGCGGAAACATATTTTCTCCCATCTCATAGATCAAAATAGATATATTATTTAACTGGGAAGATTTTAATATTTCACGTGCTACTTCAGGACGCATGTGATGGAAACAATTGACCATTGTCTTTAGGCCTTTAGGTGCCATATACAGGTTCCTAGCATCCAGAGGGGTTTCTCTGTAGAAAATATATCCTTGATTTTTAACATTATACTGTTCTATAAATTCTTTATCAGGATATAAATCGGTAAGGAGAAGTTCTAATGGGGCATCTTCAGTTCCTTTGTTCAAATACTCAATAACCATTGGCATCACCCCCCCTGTACCTGAACCCAAATCAACAATTCGATTAAAGTCGTACTTTTTACGGATGTCGGAAATTAAGCTTGCCAGTACTTCTTTGGTTCCGAACAGTATGTGAAAAAACACAATCAACTTTGTCATGGTAGAACGAAACGAACTGGGGAACCAGTGAAAATCTTCAAATTCAAACAATTGTATTCTTTGCACTTTTCTTTTTTTATTTGCTGCATTACAATTAAGGATGAACTTATTTAAAGTGTGTACTTTAAGAAAACGTTATTACCAATACCTGAATATATTCTTTATTATATAGCCCTATCAAATAGCATTTAATTTATTTATACATAAAGCACAACACCGTTTATACCATTTATGTGGTATATCGCCCTTATATCCATTACTTCCACCTATCGGAAATTATACCTTAATAATCGTCAGAACAACAACAATCTAATTCTTCCAACGCATTACAGCTAACACAATATAAAACGTCAATTAGACCTTGATATTCTTCTTTTGTGTATCCGTCTAATAATCCAATTATAATTTTAGATTCCATTAATCTAGGGAGTGGAAGTAATAAGATTGAATATAATGGTGGAAATATCGGTAAGTATACCCCCCTTTTCTAATGGGGTTTATACATTTTTAGTGGTGGCTTTCATTCTTGTTCGTTCTAGTTTTTTTCTTCTGTTAATTAATATTGCTCCAATCGTTGTAATTAATCCACCCGATACCCCAACAATCCAAAAGAATAATTCTTTTTCAAAAAATCTCACCCCTATTTCAGCAGCTAAGGCAGCATATAAACCCACAACACTCCAAGACATTACTTTTAGGTGTTGTATATACCAATCGGCAACTTTTTTTCTATTCAAAACAGGGTACATTCCACCGAATAATGCAAAAAGACTAAGAAGAGCAAAAACGTGAAATACCCCAAATCCACCAAATAGTCTAAAAATCCCAAAAGCGGTTCCATTCATTATCAGCATTGATATTACATAGGTATAACCAATTATTTTGTGAAATTTAGTGCCTTTAATAGTCACAATTACAATTGTCCCTGTTAAAACTGAAATTAAAGCGAATATGGTGTGAATTAATCCAACTGGACTACTTATTATGTTTTCCATTTCGAAGTCTTTTTAATTCCAAATTTTATTTGAATTTCAATTTTCCTAATTCTGACTAACGCCAAATTTTTAAAACTTTAATCCACTAAAAATCTCCTTCTTAGCAAGAGAAATTAATCGGTTTCT
>NZ_SMMB01000671.1:2614-3199 GCF_009711365.1 Xanthovirga aplysinae
CTGGCTGCTGTGCTTTCTGAACGTCGGCCTTTGGGAGCTTGCAATGCATGGCAGCTTGCCATTGTTGACAAGCTGCCTTTTTATTCAAAATGCATTTTCATACCCTCGTGGGATTTTTTGAATCCCAAATTTTCGTAAAACTTAATTGCCTTTGGTCTATTTTTGTCAGTTGTTAATTGCAATAGGTGTGCATTTCGTTCTTTAGCTCTTTTTATTGCCCATTCAAACATCATTTTCCCTAATCCTATTCCTCTTTGGTCTTTTCTAATCCGAACCGCTTCAATTTGGGCTCTAATTCCACCTTGATATGTCAAATATTGAATAAATGAAAGCTGTAAAGTTCCAATTATTTCAAAATTTTCATTTTCAACAACTATTAGTTCTTGATTTTTATCAGAGTTTATTTCTTTAAATGCTTCCAGATATTCTTTTGGTAATGGTATTTGAAAATTCTCTCTAGTTTTTCCGAGCTCGTCGTCCGCAACCATTGCTACTATTTTTGAAACATCATTTTCAGTTGCTTTTCTAAATTTCATCCAATTCTTCTTTTTAAGATCAAAAAGTGTAAACTATGTCCCTTTAACT
>NZ_SMMB01000161.1 GCF_009711365.1 Xanthovirga aplysinae
AACAGGGGTTCGATTCCCCTACGGAGTACTTTTTCTTTTCCATCTTCCTTCCACAAATAACTATTCTTCTTTCGTTTCCCCATTCCATGAACAATCAAAAATTTATAAAATCAAATTTGAACCAAGATTCTGCCCACAATAAAAGTAAGTGCAAAATTAGAAATTGAAATAACCACGCTATACTCTACAAAGGAATAAAATCAGAACATCGCCTTCTAAAGGCAACAATGAGCTGAGATAAAAAACTACAATTATTTTGATAACGGTTCTGTCATTAAAAAGCCGAGATGTAAGCCTAACACACCAACCTTTATTTAGATAATGAAGTCCATCGGCTTCAAAAAGAACACCTATCTTTCAAGCATTTATTTTACTTACTTCTCTTTTTTAGGATTGAACAGAGCATTCCTTTTTAACTTTCAAAAGAAAATATAAGCAGTGAAAAACTAAGGTAAAGCCCTCATAAAACTCCCTCCTAGCCCATTAGACACAGTTGTCGGAAAAATGACCCAAGAAAGTCTGTAGCAGAAAACGTAAAAAAAA
>NZ_SMMB01000081.1 GCF_009711365.1 Xanthovirga aplysinae
ATAAGAAAAGAACAAAAAGTTGTTTTTTAGGAAAAGTGAAAGGTTAGGCTATATATTTTTAGGTTAAATATTGGTGTAGTTTTAATGAGGACTAAGCAAGGGCGTTGAAAATAAAAATGATGAGGAAAACACTTGGGATATGAAAATAGGAAGAGTAGATCTTTTGGCTTTAAGGTGGTAAACCAAGGAGTGTCTACTTTTTTAGATCAATTTAACTCTTCACTATTTTTATGATTTAGTCTTATTGAGTGGCAATCTTCTCAATGAGAAATTATTTAAATAATAGGGCAAAA
>NZ_SMMB01000156.1 GCF_009711365.1 Xanthovirga aplysinae
TTTTTTAATAGGTTTAAAACCTCGTTTTAATAATTTAAATAAAGATTATATTGATTGATTTTCAATGAATTACATGTTATTAATAAACCGCGTTCCACGGAAGATTTGATAATCCGGTTATTACATCACTTGCAGGAGTTAATGACTTTTTTCGAAAACAAAACCCTTCAGAACGGTTAAAAAATTTGGACAGGATTGACGAAATGAAGGTAATAATTACCGGTGCAAAAACGGGGTTACCTTTTGCTCTTGCAGTGAAATGGCTTAAAGAGGGGGACTGTGCTCATGGCTTGGGCCAGGCACCACAAATCGTCTTTAGAAAAAGAAAGGAATCTAAGTGGTTTTGAGTAGTTGGACTAATGCCGGCCTTGATTTGAGTAAAATTGAATTCATTCATTCCTTTTTTAGGGATTTAAAGGAAATGAATTATAAACCAGATATTGTGATTCTGAGTGCAGGAGTGGTTTTACCGAAATCCAGGAAAACCGATCCCTTGAAAAAGGGTGAATCTTGC
>NZ_SMMB01000324.1 GCF_009711365.1 Xanthovirga aplysinae
ATTAGGTAGAATGGTAATCATGTTTTTTTTTCTTGTGGTAACGGCTGTTTTCAGTTATCTCTATTTTTTTCAGGAGAAAATGATTTTTTTTCCCGATAAATTGAGTTCTGATTTCCAATTTACTTTCCCTTATGAATTTGAGGAAGTACAAATAGGGGTAGATAGGGATATTCAATTGCATGGCATTTTATTTAAAGCACCTAAAGCCAAAGGATTAATTTTTTACCTGCATGGGAATGCTGGTTCTGTTGAAAGTTGGGGAAAAGTGGCTGGGCTTTATCTAAAAAATAATTATGATATTTTTGTTTTAGATTATCGTGGATATGGTAAAAGCCAGGGGAGGATTACCAGTGAAAATCAACTTCATAAAGACATTCAATTAGTTTATAATGAACTTGTAAAGTCTTATTTGGAAAATGATGTTTTTATAATTGGTTATTCGATAGGAACAGGAATGGCGGCGCATTTGGCTGCTGAAAATAACCCCTCTCGTTTGATTTTGATTGCTCCTTACTACAGTCTTGTGGATATTATTCATCATTATTACCCTTTTATTCCTTCCCCAATTGTAAAATATCAGCTGATGACCAATAAAGAAATTGGGAAAATATCTGCTCCCATTACCATTTTTCATGGTGATCAGGACGAAGTGATTTATATAGAGTCTTCAAAAAAGTTAATACCATTGCTCAAGCCCAATGACGAATATATTGTATTGAAGGGTCAAATGCATAATGGGATAAATGATAATGTTGAGTATGTTAATTATATCGACTTGATTTTAAAATAGGTTTTTTGCAATGATAATAAGTATTTTCAAATAGAGGTTCTTAATAATGATTACTCTACCTGAGGAATTGTGAATTTTGATTTATCCAGAAGGGGATGAGGTTAAGTACCTCCATTAATGGTCTGCCCATTTTGTTTTTAGACACTATCCGGAAACTGTGTAAGTACATTTAGACCTTTTGCTCCATCTTTTTAAATAGATCTTTCTGAGTTTATTGGGATCATCGGTTTCTAATCAAGTAAAGTAGCTCTTCATTATCACCATAGTCTACCCCCGCCTTTTAGTGGCACATTAAACGGGTAATTCCGACCAACATACAGAATATATTAACTTGT
>NZ_SMMB01000335.1 GCF_009711365.1 Xanthovirga aplysinae
TTTACTTTTCCCCGCCATTTCCCTTTTGCTTCTGGCTTATACCAATCGCTTTTTGGCTTTGGCAGCGGTAATTCGTTCTTTACATTCTCGCTATAAAACTCAACCTGATGAAGTCATTTTGGCTCAAATAAAAAACTTAAGGAGCCGGGTAATAATTATTAGAAATATGCAATGGATGGGAGTTTTAAGCTTTTTTCTTTGTGTGCTTTGTATGCTATTGCTCTATGCCGAAAAGGAGGTGTTCGCAGAATATGTCTTTGGGGCTAGCTTGCTTTTTTTACTTTCTTCCCTATTGCTTTCTGTTCAGGAAATAATGGTTTCCGTAAAAGCTTTGAATTTGCAATTAAGTGATATGGAAGACTTATTGAAGAAAACTCAGGTTTAGGATTCTTAGTTTTTATCCTAAATAAAATCGAGGAAAATGGGCGTCAAAAATATTCTGGACGGTGTAGTAAGTTCTGAATTAAGGTATAACTAAGATGTTACGCTTCCTTTAAATTTCTTAGTTATTGAAGTTCAAATTTGCTAATGATTTTATTAAAGTGAGGTTTATTTATTGTAGGGGGCCAATTCATTTGGCCAAAAGATTCCCATTACATTTTTTCAACTTATCTTGTGTAATGGTGGGACATCGGAATTCTTCCATTCATGTCCACAATCGAAGCAGTGATGTGTTTTTGAAAAAAATGGTAGGGGAAACCCCAAGAATATCAAACTCCAACTTGCTACTTCTTTAGAAAACTTTTCTTTCCTTATATTTAAAGATCTACATTTTGGACATTGTACAGTATTCTTTGAGGGATTTATAGACTCATCTTCCTCGGGGGAAGGAGCATTTTTGGGATTATCCTCTAAAAGAAGTTTGGCCTTCTCTGCATCTTTTTCAGCTACTTGCAATTTAATGCCCCCTATTGCATTGGAAAATAGCCAATTAACACTCACAATATTTTCATCAGCTAAAAAGCAATAAATGTTGGCAGCTTCCAGCTTGCCTTTATAAATATTGGCTTGCACAGGGTTTTGAAAAGTAGCAATGGTGACAAGTTTCTCCATAATTCAATTTGCTTATTAAAAATTACGGGAGATAGAAAAAAAAGGTTTGACCTATAAAGGAAAAGGAGAATTAGAAGTGCTCTTTGAAAAAGAGCGGGCGACGAGGCTCGAACCCGCGA
>NZ_SMMB01000635.1 GCF_009711365.1 Xanthovirga aplysinae
AAACCTTACGAAATGAATAAGCAGAAACTACAAATAGAGCAATTGGAGACCAAAATAAGGGCTTTTGCTCCATTATCCTCCATTGCTATACCACCTACAGGCTGGGTAAAAGCTATTCGTCTAGCCTTAGGCATGTCATTACAGCAACTTGCGAATCGACTTTCTATCACCAAGCAAAGTGTTCAGGAAATTGAAAAAAGGGAAAAAGACGGAGCAATTTCCATTAAGTCTCTTAGGGAAGCCGCAAGAGCCCTTGACATGGAATTAGTCTACGGATTTGTCCCAAAAGATGGCTCCTTGGATGCCTTGATAGAAAGAAAAGCTCGTGAATTAGCGACTAAGATAGTTTCTAGAACTTCTACTACAATGAAGTTGGAAGACCAGGAGAATTCTCAAGAGCGAATTAAAAAAGCAATTGATGAAAGAACTACAATTTTAAAAAATGAAATACCAAAGGTGCTATGGGACTAGACTTAGAATATATCAATGGCCAAACGCCCTTGGATGAAGATGAAAAAGAAGGCTTGCGAATACTTACAATTGCTACTCGTTCCGAGCTGGATGAATTTGAGCAGCAAAACATTGAAGAAGCTATTCAATGGGCATTAACCCGTTCACTCAAACCAAAAACTATTTTCTCCGAAAAATTTATAAAATCTCTGCACATACGAATGTATGGTAATGTTTGGGCATGGGCGGGTAATTTTAGAAAATCAAACAAGAACCTTGGAATTGATAAATGGCAAATTCCGATAGCATTAAAAACGCTGATAGATGATGCCATATTTTGGGTGGAAAATAAGACCTACCTCCCTGACGAAATTGCCGTACGCTTTAAACACAGGATTGTTAGCATCCATTGTTTCCCAAATGGAAATGGCAGACACAGTCGTTTAATGGCAGATGTTATTGTCGATAAAATCTACAAAGAAAACGTATTCACTTGGGGGGCTGGAAATTTGGTGAAACAAGGGGAATCTCGTCAAATCTATCTCAAAGCAGTAAAAGAAGCTGACAAGGGCAATTATGAGCCATTACTAGAATTTGCAAGGTCTTAACAATCCTTCCATCTGAAAAAGTCTCAATAACAACATAGCTGCGAAAATGACCATGGATTAGTGCTTGTGTAGCTAGTACATTTAGAGTATACCTAAAAAGACTATTTAATGCACTATTATGCGTATTTACGGATACCTAAGAGCCTCTACCAAAGAACAAGACGCAAACCGAGCAAAAGAAGAACTAGAAAAGTTTGTTGAAGAAAGGGGCTTTTCAATTTCCTGCTGGTTTCTAGAAAATGAATCAGGAGCCAGGTTACACCGACCGGAATTATTCAGGCTCTTAGAAGTAGCTGAAAGGGGAGATGTTCTTTTGGTTGAACAGGTGGACAGGATAAGTCGATTAAACTCAAAGGACTGGAAAACACTCAAACAAAAAATCACAACTAACGGAACCCGTATAGTTTCCCTAGACCTTCCTACCTCTCACCAATTTTTATCCTTGAAAGACGAATTCACCCAACGTATTTTGGATGCCCTCAACGGGATGATGTTAGACATGTTAGCAGCAATAGCCCGAAAAGATTATGAAGATAGGCAAAGAAGGCAAGCCCAGGGGATCAAAAAAGCAAAAAGTTTGGGCAAGTATAAAGGCCATCCCGAAGATTTAAAATTGCATCGGAAGATTGAAGAGCTTTTACATGACGATAAAAGTTATAGCGCGATTCAAAATCTACTTGGTTGTTCTAGGCATACAATTTCAAAGGTGAAAAAACGATTGATTCAAATCAAATAAATACATAGAATATGGATGATTTAGGAAAATTAACAAAAAAAGATAAGGTTGAGTTGGCTATTTCAACTGGAATAAGCGCAATCCCTTATATAGGCGGCTCATTAAACACACTTTATTTTGGAGCAAAACAAGAAAGAAGAATAAAAAGAATTGAAAAATTTTATGAATTAATAAAAGAAGAATATAATAATATACAAGAGAAGGTAAAAGATTGGTCTAATCAAGATGAAGGCAAGTTAAGAAGTCTAATTGAAGAAATTAATGAAGGGGTTGAAAATGATTTTATAGCTGAAAAGATAGATTATTTTAAAAACTGCTTTTTTAATTTACTAACTGACCCTTCCGATGAGAACTATAGAAAAAGAAAATATTTTATTTCTATTTTGAATTCATTATCAGAAATGGATATTTCGGTTATAATCAATTTATATAGAGCTCCGGAAGGAGATGGCTATAAAGGTACTAAGACATCTGAAAAAGATAATGCTGAATTTTTAGCTACATTGGAAAAACTAAGATCTTTTGGGCTTGTTGATGCAGCATTGGCCGGTAGCATAACAATCAACGTTAGGCTTTCTGATATAACCCATTATACAATTTCAGAGTTTGGGAAGGAATTTTGTCAGTTTTGTTTAGAAAATTGTTTTTCTAATCTAAAAATTAGAACGTTAGATGAGGCAATGGAAGACCTTCTAAAACAGTATAAAGAACCTTTGTCTGCTCGTAAAATCGCTGAGAAAGTAAACAAAAATAAATGGTATGTAAGAACAGATAAAAAACCATTAGATGGAACTCAAATTACCGCAAGAGCTGTAAAAAAACCTAAACTTTTTGAAATTGACCGTTCAGTCAAACCCCATATGATAAGAATCAAAGATTAAAAAAACACTTCCACTTTTGCCCAAAATCACCTAAAAACTCGAAGTAAATCAAAAGCACAAACATAAAAATAGCCTTCATTCACCGTGAAGGCTTCTTTTTTACTTCCAGTTTGGGGGAAAGTGGAAGTAATTAGGCTATACTATCTTAAACTGTTCTCTCAATTGCTTCACTAATTCTTTCAGCTTCTTTCTTTAATTGGCGATAACTGTTAGAAAAAGAAGCACTCCCTGAAATATGA
>NZ_SMMB01000132.1 GCF_009711365.1 Xanthovirga aplysinae
AGCTTTCCATCCCTGTCCTTAAACTTTAAAGGAAGGTTGCTGATTTTTTATATGAGATTTTTAATGATTTAAGAAAGAGAATATCCTTTTAGAAAATGCATTAATAATGCACTGCCCAATTGCTAATAAAATAAACTTGGAGAAAGGTTATTTATTCAATTTGGAAAGTACTTCCTCCAAGTCTGCTCTTAAGGCTTTGATCTCTTTTTCCTGCGCTATGGTGTGAAGGGTAAGTTCTTCCACTTTTTCTACTAGCAGGATGTTTATCATACCAGTATCCATACCTTTTTCCAAAACTTCCTTTTCAGAAGGCATTTTGGGCAGCCTTTTATTCGACTTTATGTGAGCTTCTATTTCAGATAATGGCATCAGTTGATACTCTTTTTCAAATACATAGTCAGGAAAGGAGCCAATATTAAGGACGACACCATCGGCT
>NZ_SMMB01001235.1 GCF_009711365.1 Xanthovirga aplysinae
AAAAAAAACTACTTTTAACGACACAAATTAAAATAACGAAGTAGATGGACAAATTTGATTTATCTAAAAGAGTAAAAGATTTACGAAATAAAAAGGGAATTACTCAAGAGCAACTGGCTGAAGATTCCGGGTTAAGTTTAAGAACCATACAACGATTAGAAAATGGGGAAACCGTACCCCGTGGAGATACTTTAAAAAGGCTAGCAGTCTCTTTACAGGTTTCTCCAGAAATTATTATTGATTGGCAGGTAGAAGAAGATAAAAATGTTTTAACAATGTTAAATTTATCCCAATTGGGGTTTTTACCTTTCCCATTATTAGGCATTATCCTACCCTTAACGATTTGGATCATAAAAAAGGACAAAATAAAAGATGTGAGTGAAACGGGAAAATCCATACTCAACTTTCAAATCACCTGGACAATAGCCTTATGTTCAACTTACGCCTTATTAATGGCAGGCATGGTTTTACATTTGGAACATATAAAATTGAATTTTTCCTTTGCTCACTTCATTTTTATGATTGGGTTCCTATACCTCTACAACATTTCAATCATTTTTATAAACACTATTCGATGTTACAGAAAGAAAAAAGTCTATTACCAACCCGCTTTACCTTTATTAAGGTAAGAAAAGATTATCCAGCACTTCATAAACCTTTAATGGGTTGTATTAAGCTCTAAAGAATTAACTTTTTCTGGTGGACCCTACACTTTATGCAATAAAAATCCAATCGACTGTTTAGTTCTTCATATTCACTAACTCTTGGTGTATTTGAAAAAAAAGGGAAAACTGAAATTCCCCTTTCTTTTTCTTCTCCTATTTCACTTGCCTGATTTGGTTAAAACTGATGCCTAATACCTTTTCGAAATATCGGAGCTGCTTTATTTCCGAAGTACTCACAAGGCTAAGTGAAATACCTTCTTTTCCAGCTCGAGCCGTTCTACCACTTCTGTGGGTATAATATTCCTCCTTGTCTGGCAATTGGTAATGCACAACAAAGGAAAGCTCATCTATGTGGATTCCCCTAGCTGCAATATCAGTAGATATCAGGAATTGTAATTTTTTGTTTTTAAACGCCCTCATTACCTTATCTCTTTCCTTTTGCAATAAGTCACCATGAATGGCCCCCGCAGCTACATTTTTCGCTGCCAATTGCTTTTCCAATTTCTGGGTAGCCGCTTTCGTTTTGCAGAATACCACTCCCCTACTTTTCGATTCTGATTTCAAAAACTGCATCAGTACATGAAATTTATCTACTTCTTCGCAAATCAGATATTGGTGCGCTATATTTTTATTCACCACATTTCGACCACTTATCTCTACCCGATGCGCATCTGCGGACATATGCTTGTTAATAATATGTCTTATTCCATGGGGAATAGTAGCAGAAAAGAGCCATTTACTTTCGGCATTAGATAAAAAACCAAGGATTTGATCCAATTCCTTTTTAAATCCCATGCTAAGCATTTCATCTGCCTCATCCAGAATGACAGTTTTTACCTGGCTTAAATCTACGGCCTTCCGTTTTACAAGATCTATCAACCGCCCAGGTGTAGCCACAATAATATGAGTAGGCCTACTCAAGGCATTAATTTGTCTGTCAATCTTCTCACCTCCATATACCGCCTCGGTAAAAATTTTATCAGTGTATTTTGTGAACTTAAATAACTGTTTGGCTACTTGTTGCCCTAATTCTCTGGTAGGACAAAGAATAAGTCCTTGTACTACTTTTCGTTTGGGCTCTATCCGCTCTAATAAGGGTAAACCAAAAGCAGCAGTTTTTCCAGTACCTGTCTGTGCTTGCCCTACAAGGTCAGTTTTATTATTCAATAAAAGTGGAATAACTTCCGACTGAATTTCCGTTGGCTGCACAATATTAAGTTCCTTTAAGCCCTTTATCAGAGCTTTACTTATTCCCAATTCTTCAAAAGTGTTCAAAACAGCTGTCTATTTAATTCGACTGCAAAGGTACTTATTTAATAGCCGTACACAAAATGGAGCCAGAAAGGAAGAGTGATGAGAAAGAAACACTTCGTTATTATTCATTGTTCCTTATTCATTATTCATTAGATTGCCGCTTCTAATTAATCCAAAAAGCACTATGAATTTTCCTTAAATTAAAATAAAATTGAAGTTTACTTTATCTTTAATTTAAGAGTTAGGTGATATTTCCTCTAATTTCCTTAAAATCAAAGCAATAAAGATTTAATAAAAATAGAACTAGAATAATTTGAGATTAGCAGCAGTAGATATAGGTTCAAATGCCATCCGATTACAAATTACTCACGTAACACCTTATGATGGACAATTGAACTTTAAAAAGGTAGAATACGTCCGTTTTCCTTTGCGGTTGGGTCATGATGTCTTCAATTTCCGAAAACTTTCTCCAGAAACCTCCGGAAAGTTTGTAAAGCTTATGCAAGCATTTAAGCTAATGATTGACCTATATGAAGTGGAGGATTATTATGCCTGCGCTACCTCGGCCATGCGGGAGGCAGAAAATGGCAATGAGATGGTTCATGTAGTAAAGGAAATGACCGGCATGGAAATAAAAATCATCAGTGGGAAGAAAGAAGCTGGAATTATAAATCTGGCCATAAATCAGCATCTTGATGATACAACCTTTATCCATATTGATGTAGGAGGAGGTAGTACAGAGCTAAATATTTATCATGAAAAAGAAAAAATAGCCTCTAAATCCTTTAATATTGGAACGGTCCGGAATTTGGAACATCATGAATCCCCAAAAGTTTGGGGGAAAATGGAGAAATGGATCAATAAAAAACTAAATACCATTGAGGTAAAATCTATCCAGGCCATTGGCACCGGAGGAAACATCAATAAACTATTTGATGTAGCAAAAAAAAGAGAGAATAGAAATGGCAACTCCTTTACTTTAGATCAGCTGATGGAAACTAGGGATTATATCGCAGAATTTAGTTTAAAGGAAAGGATTAGTTTCTTACAATTAAATGAAGACCGTGCTGATGTCATAATCCCGGCTTCAAATATTTATATTTCTGTTATGAATTGGGCAAAGGCTGTTAATATGGTCGTACCTGATGTTGGCCTTAAAGATGGCATCATGCATATGCTTTATGAAAAAAGCATTTCCAAAAGGGAAAAAGAGAAAAAACAAGAATAAACTCTAAATGATTTATTCTTTCTCTGGAACAGGTTAAAATGACCTAAATAAGGACACAATTTAATTTAGTGGGAAGGTAAAGACTAGCAGAAGAAGAAAATGACCAAGTGGAGTTATTTCATAAGCTCCTTCCTTATTTGATTTATTATCGTCCCTCCCACATTCTCAAATTAAAACTGCCTTTTTCAAAGAAGTAAACAAAAACGCCAGAAGAAAGGCTCTTCTCCTTCCCTCTGGCGTTCTCAATAATAAGATGTTAATCGATCACCTCTTTTCACTTTATTTCAAAATAAGGTCGATTGTTTTAGGTCTTCAGCGGAAGCATTAAAAAATTCCTGATGTACATTAAAAGGTGGGGCATCTCCTATTTCCTGCTTCACATAGTTTCCATCCTCCTGAAGAATATAAGAGTTTATATTATCTTTTAGGTTATAATCTAAAATACTGATCGCTTGATTTTTTAATCTCTGGTCCAAAATCAAGAACAGAGATTCAATCCTTTTATCAAAGCTTCTCACCATGATATCAGCACTCCCACTGTAGACTTTCGGCTGATTATTATTATGGAAATAGAATATCCTTGAATGTTCCAAAAAATTCCCAACAATAGACTTCACTGAAATATTTTCACTCAATCCCTTCCTACCCGGCCTTAAACAACAGATTCCCCGGACAATTAACTTAATAGGCACCCCATGGTTGGAAGCATTATACAATTCATCGATAACGATATTATCTTCCAGAGAATTAATTTTTACCACAATTCCACTAGAAAGTCCTTTCTGAGCATTAATCGCCTCCTCCCTAATCATACCAATGAGTTTATCTCTCATCTCATTTGGTGCTGTGATCAAATTTCTGAAGTGGTTTTGCATTGAATGCCCTGTAATCACATTAAAAAATTCGGAAATATCCTGGGCATAATTCTCATTACTACTTAACAAACCTAAATCTGTATATAAGCTTGCCGTATCCTCATTATAGTTACCACTAGACATATGCACATAACGAGTCACCTCATCCCCCTGCTTACGAACAATCAAAAGTAATTTCGTATGGGTTTTGAAACTTCCCATTCCATAAATAACAAAGCATCCAGCCTTTTGCAGTCGTTTAGCTTCCCGAATATTATTTTCCTCATCAAATCGTGCTTTAAGTTCAAATAATACGGATACATTTTTTCCATTTTCGGCTGCTTTCAATAAAGCATCCGTTACCCTACTATCATTTGCCAATCGATATATGGTAAGTTTGATGGAAAGAACAGTTGGATCCTCAGCAGCCTTCTCAATTAACTCTAATACGGGATCGAAGCTATTATAAGGATGGTGCAACAACACATCCTGCTCTTTAAGCAATTCAAAAATATTTTCATCCCTTCCATCGGCATATCCCATTGGAGGTACGGGTACAGGGTTGGGAGGAAGCTTATCCTTAAATTCATTGAGGTTAATTATTTGCCATAATGCGGTATAATCAATTAGCCCTCCCTTTTCAGTAACAAAAACATTGTCATCGTCTAACTCCCAACGTTCCTTTAAAAGATTTACCAACCAATGGCTGTGGTCCTCTTCTACTTCAATCCGAACCACACGACCAGTTTTCCGGTCTTTCAACTTTCTCCGAATCTCCTCAACAAAACTTGCTTCTATATCCTCACTTTCTTCAATGGTAAAGTCTCCGTTTCGAGTCAAGCGAAGTAAGCTCACAGAAATTATTTCAACATTCTTATAAAGCTTTGCTATATGTACTTTAATGATTTCCTCTAGGGGTACAAACACCTTGGAATCTCCTCTATCAATTTCATAAAACCGAGGAAGGTTTTGGGGGATCTGAACAAAAGAAGTTTTTCGGTTTTCCTTTTTTTCATCCGCTCCTTTCGTAATCACACCAAAGATCAATACTTTATTGATTAAAATAGGAAAGGTATGATAAGAATCATAAAGCATGGGAGTAAGCATTGGAAAAACTATTTTCATAAAATAATCTTCCACCTCCTCTTTTTCCTTCTTTTTCAAGGAAGAAACTCCTGAAATAATAAATCCACTTTCAGAAAATTTAGGGGCTAACTTTTCTCTGAATTCCCGGTTTTGCTGATGGGAAAATTTTTGGATATCCTCAAAAAGCTTCCTTTTGAAAGGCAATTCCCTTAATCCCGAATAGTCCGTTCTTTCTTTATTATAATCCAGGTAATTATACAAACTCCCCACTCTGATCATCATAAATTCATCAAGGTTGGAAGCTGTAATGGCCAAAAACTTAAGCCGCTCCAATGTTGACCTGCTTCCATTCCTAACCTGATCTAATACTCTATCATTAAATTTTATCCAGCTTAAATCACGACTAAGGTATTTACTTTCACGAATTAAAGTAGATGATCTTTTCTCAGTTAACATAAGCTATTTTAAAATTTTAAAAAGGGAAGGTCGGTTGATTAATTAATAATTAGGCTTTACGAATTTTGACGGTAGTCTGTTGAGATTATACCATTATTAAGAAAAAATTAATGGCAGATGTTATTTTTCCGGAATGTTATGCAAAAAGAGGTTTTATGAAGAATTAAATTCCCCAAATTAACTTAAAAAGGTAGAGATCCTTAAATAAAAAAGGGAAGGAGAACGCATTCCCCTCCCCTTTCACTTTATCTTTAACCCTTTCCGCTCAAATACCTTACTAAATATCTAAATTAGCGTATTTCGCATTTTTCTCAATAAACTCTCTTCTAGGTGCCACTTCATCCCCCATTAACATAGAAAATAAATGGTCTGCCTCGGCTGCAGAATCAATTGTAACCTGCTTCATACTCCGGCTTTCAGGGTTCATAGTAGTTGACCAAAGCTGCTCAGGATTCATCTCACCTAAACCTTTGTATCTTTGAACATTAACTGATTCCTCTTTTCCTCCCTTAGCCATTTCCTTCACTAAAAGCATCCTTTCCTCTTCAGTCCAGCAATACCGTTCGTCCTTTCCTTTTTTCAGTAAATATAAAGGAGGTAAAGCTATATATAGATAACCATTCTCAATCAACTCCTTCATATATCGGAAGAAGAAGGTTAGAATAAGTGTACGAATGTGGCTTCCATCCACATCGGCATCCGTCATAATGACCACTTTATGGTACCGAAGTTTTTCAAGATTCAAGGCTTTATCGTCCTCTGGCGTTCCAAAACTTACCCCCAAAGCCGTAATCATATTCTTTATTTCCTCGTTGTCGTAGATCTTATGCTCCTGAGCTTTTTCTACGTTTAGGATTTTACCTCTAAGTGGCAAAATAGCCTGGAAATTACGATCTCGCCCTTGTTTTGCAGAACCTCCTGCTGAATCTCCCTCTACAAGATATAATTCACAAAGTGCAGCATCTTTTTCGGAACAGTCGGCCAATTTACCCGGCAATCCACTTCCTCCCATTACGTTTTTTCGCTGCACCATTTCACGTGCCTTCCTTGCGGCATGTCGAGCTTGGGCAGCAAGCACTACTTTGGCAACTATTTGTTTAGCTTCTTTGGGATGTTCCTCTAGAAAGGCTTCCAGCATGCCACTAACACTGCCGTCAACTGCTCCCATTACTTCGGAGTTCCCCAATTTAGTCTTGGTTTGTCCTTCAAATTGAGGTTCAGCAACTTTTACTGAAATCACGGCTGTCAGACCTTCCCGGAAATCATCTCCACTAATATCTACCTTTACCTTATCCAATAAACCAGAGCGATCTGCATAAGACTTTAAAGTACGCGTAAGCGCTCTTCTAAAGCCTGCCACATGAGTTCCCCCTTCTATGGTATTGATATTATTGACATAAGAGACTACATTTTCAGAATAGGAAGTGTTATAGCTCAACGCTACCTGAACAGGAATTCCATTCTTTTCTCCCTCCATAAATACGGGCTCAGGAATTAACTTCTCCCTGGTAGAATCCAGATACTGGACAAACTCTTTTAAGCCTCCTTCTGAAAAGAAATTTACTTTTACCGGTTCCCCCTCTTCATCTATCTCTCTTTGATCGGTCAAATGAATTCGGATGCCAGAATTTAAGTAAGCTAACTCCCTTAACCTGGTTGCTACAGTTTCGAAAGTGTATTCATTCACTGTAAAAATCTCAGGATCCGCTTTGAAATGAACCGTAGTTCCTGTACTCGTGGTAGTACCAGTCTCCTTCACCGGATATTGAGGAATTCCCCTACTATATTCCTGTTGGAAAACCTTTCCATTTCGATGTACAGTTACCTTCAATTCAGTAGAAAGGGCATTTACACAGGATACCCCTACTCCATGCAAACCACCAGAAACCTTGTAGGTGTCTTTATCAAACTTACCTCCTGCATGTAGCACGGTCATCACCACCTCTAAGGCTGATCGTTTCTCCTTAGGGTGCATATCGGTAGGAATACCACGACCATTATCACTTACAGTAATAGAGTTATCCTCATTAATCTGCACAAATATCTCATCACAATATCCGGCCAAGGCCTCATCAATGGAATTATCTACCACTTCCCAAATCATGTGATGTAGACCTTTTACCCCCACATCGCCGATGTACATGGCGGGCCTTTTTCTAACGGCTTCCAGGCCTTCTAGCACCTGAATATTACCAGCCGAATATTCGCTGTTTGGCGTATTTTCTTGCTTGCTCATAATATCATTTCCAAAAAAACAAAAATACAATAAAAATCGGTTTTTTACATGAATTAGGGTTTGAAATAATCAACTAAATATTTAGTTTTACCTTCATGAGAACTCTATGCCTAATTTTATTCCTCCTTTTGTCTGAAAGTATAAACAACGGGTCCTTAGCCCAAAAAAAAGGAAACACAATTACGCGGGAAGAAATTAATCGAATGAGCCCTGCCCAACGTGATAGTTTATATCTTCGACGAAGATTAGACAAAGGGAAATTAAGGCTTCAAAATGCCAAAAAAATCACCAATAAAAACTCTGTCACTACCTTGGACCTCTCCTATGCCTCCCTAAAGGAAATTCCTGATTTTGTCTATGAATTCAAAAACCTTAAAACTCTAAATTTATCAAATAATCAAATAATCAAAATACCAAGAAAACTGAATAAACTAAAAAAATTAAAACATCTCGATCTGTCCGCAAATAAATTAGCTAACCAAAAAATAATTATCAGGCGAATGCGTAGGGTTTCTTCTCTTTCCCTTGAAGAAAACAACCTTAGTCTCCTTCCTAAACCATTCAGAAAATTTAGGAGGTTGCAAACATTAAATTTAAGCAATAACAAATTTATCCAAATCCCAACAAATGTTGCACGTTTCAAAAAACTCAAGTCACTTTATTTGAATAAAAATTGTCTGGTTCTAGATGGCCAGAGTTTTAAAAAATTTAAGCCAATTAAAAAGCTTCAAATGAAGGAATGTGACCTTAATTATATAACGGATAATTTTTGGCAATTAACCAATCTTGAAGACTTACAGTTAAATGGTAACCAAATAAAGATAATACCAAAAGGAATTTCTCAATTGACAAATCTTCGCTCCATTTCCTTCTACGAAAATAAAGTACAGGAAATCCCATTAGAGCTATTGCAGCTCAAAAAGCTAAAAATCATTGATTTATACTTCAATAAAATCAGAAATATCCCTACAGAAATCTCTCAATTGGATTCCCTTGAAGTACTCTATTTGTCTTTTAATGATATATTTGAAGTCCCTGAAACCTTAGGGGAAATCAATTCTTTAAAGGAGTTATATCTCCATCACAATCATTTGCGGGAACTTCCGGAACAGTTACAAAATTTAAACAATCTCAAAATCCTGCACTTAAATGACAATTTGCTTGATGATTGGCCGCCGGTAGTTCTAAAACTGGACAAATTAGAGGAGTTAAGTATTTCGCATAATAATCTTCAAGACATCCCAGATGACGTTCTAGACATAAAAAATCTAAAAAGCATTTATCTTAATGGAAATCCCCTCTATGAGGAAGGGGAGGATTACAAAAACATCAAAGATGTTTTTGAAGAGAGAGGAGTTAATGTATTATGGCCAGCAAAGGAAGAAGATCAGGAAGATCTGGCTCAATAAGTTTTCGACCGAAGCATAACCAGAGTACACCCCACAACTGTTTCAATTCCCTTTGCTTGCGCAACCTCCATAAATTTATCGTTTTCCGTACCGGGATTAAAAATGATTCGCTGAGGATTGAGACTAAAAATATAATCATAATATTCCGGCTGGTGATGAGGCCCAATATAAAGCGTTACGGTATGTACCCCTTTGATTGCCGGCTGGTCCTTTATATTTTGGATAGGTTTACCCATTACCTCTCCCCTTTTAATTCCTACAGGTACAAATTCAAAATTATAATCATTTAGCATATTTGCTGCTAACCATGCATAACGTTCTGTATTCGGGGTAGCCCCAATAATAACCGTTTTCATTTCCTTTTCATCAAATCGTTTAAACTCTAAGAAAAATTAAAAAAGCTCTTGTATTTTCATTTTCTCACTGCATTTGAGACATAACAAGCGGCCAATTGTTCAGCACAACGCTCCCCGTCCATGGCAGCAGAAACAATTCCGCCAGCATAGCCGGCCCCTTCTGCACATGGATAAAATCGCTTTACCTGAGTGTGTTCTAAATTAATTTTATCTCTTGGAATCCTTACAGGAGAGGAAGTTCGACTTTCCACACCAATAATTTGAGCATCATTTGTTAAATAACCCCTCATTTTCTTCCCAAAAGCTATAAAACCCTTCCTTAAACTCTGAGCAATAGGTTTAGGCAAAACTTCCCACATATCAACCGATTTCAAACCGGGCTGATATGAGGTTTCTAGTAAAGAGGAAGATACTTTTCTGTTTACAAAATCAACCATACGCTGTGCTGGAGCCATTTGTGAATTGCCAGCTATCTCACAAGCTTTTTGCTCAATAGCCTGTTGGAAATACATTCCAGACAAGGGGCCAAATTGGCGATAAGCAGCAAAATCTTCTTCATCAACCGCCACAACTATTCCTGAGTTAGAATATTTAGAATCTCTTCTGGAAGGCGACATACCATTTACCACAACTTCTCCTGGGGCGGTAGCGGCTGGCACAATAAATCCCCCTGGGCACATACAAAAAGAAAACACACCCCTATTTTTCCCATTAGCATTGACCTGATGCACTAATGAATAAGAGGCTGCTGGAAGGAAATCTCCCCTGCTATCTCGACATTTATACTGAATCCTGTCAATAAGATTTTGAGCATGTTCAATTCTTACACCCAAAGCAAAAGGTTTTGCTTCAATCGCAATATTTCTTTTATGAAGCAGCTCAAAGATATCTCTTGCAGAATGCCCAGTTGCCAAAATTACTCCTAGTCCCTTTATAGTTTCTCCTGAGGCGGTTTTAACCCCTTTCATTTCCCCGTTTTCAAGGATAAAGTCAGTGACCTTTTCATTAAAATGAACCTCTCCCCCAGCATCCCTAATACTTTCTCTAAGGGCCTCCACAATTTTTGGAAGTTTATTTGTACCTATATGAGGATGTGCATCTACTAAAATCTTATCGGTTGCCCCATGAGCCACCAAAATTTCCAGAATCCTCTTTAGGTCCCCTCTTTTTTTGGATCGAGTATATAGTTTTCCATCAGAGTAGGTACCTGCTCCTCCTTCCCCAAAGCAATAATTAGATTCAGGATTAACAATTTGGTCTTTGTTAATAGCTGCAAGATCTCTACGGCGGGATTTCACATCTTTTCCTCTTTCCAAAACAATGGGTTTAACACCCAACTCGATTAACCTTAAAGCCGCAAAAAGGCCCGCAGGCCCCGCTCCTACCACTATAGCTTGAGGTTTATCTGCCACATTGGGATAATCCAAATAATGAGAAATTAGAGGTGGAGGGGTTTCCTGAATGTAGGCTGCAGCTTTTACATTGACCTTTACCTTAGAGGACCGGGCATCAATAGACCGGCGAAGTAATCGAATACTGACTTTTTCGTCCTTGGAAGCCCTAATTGATTTTTGAATCCTTTCCTCTAGCATTTCTTCATTAAAAGCCACTTCAGGACTTACCGTTATGTCTAACTCCTTTATCATAAAAAAGGTGAGGGATTTATCCTCAAATTAATTTTTTAGGAAGATTAAAATGGAAAAAGCAAAACCTTCATCCAATAAAACGCAAAACTAGAGAAGTCATTGATGAATTACAAAGTGATTTTTTCCCTTCAATTAAAAAGTAAGGGTAAGGGGTGGCATTGGTGTAAAAATTCAAAATATCACTAAAAACCTTCCTTTACCGTTTAAATCCTTTAAAAGTATATCCAATATTTACCCCAAATCTTATAGGAAAATAAATCCTTCCTTTTGGAAGAGATTCAAAAGCTTCTTCCATTTCTGGAACCTCATCGTATTTTTTCTTCCCTATACGACGGGCCAACCCAATTCCCAAATATAAATCAAAAGTTAAACCGGAGTTTCCAGCATCTCTTATCAATTTATTTCCTACCAAAATGGCATAACCAAGACTATTATCAGCCTTATTAAAAGTTTTTCTTTTTGATATCAAAGAGGAATCTGACACTTTCACAAATTGATTCAGGGATAAAAAAAACACCTCATGAGCAAAGTACAACATTCCAATATCCTTGTCTTCTTGATAAAATTTTTGTCGAAAACTTATATCATATCCCCTATGATAAATATCATTTAAAGGCATTTGACTATCCCGTATAAAAAACTGGCTTCTAAAATAATGGTATTGTAACTCATAGCCCAATCGCTCCTGCATATAGTACTCCACAGAGAATGGAACTCGACCAATAGGCATTAAAAATGGATTGGATGATATAAAAATCCCTCTAAATTCATTTATTCTAGCCTTAAAATATTTAAAATGCCTTCTTTTAAAAAGATAATCGGGTTTCTGACTTTTAACGGGTTTTTCTTCTTGTTCAAAATTGGTAACCGTTTCAAAGTTCTCTGGAATTGCATTATAGACGGGTTTGTAATAACCTGCCAGGATACCATCCTTACGGTAAAGCTCCCATGACCCCACTTTCTTACTTCCTTCCATGGCTCCTTTGGTCTTTAAATTTCCATCCCTGTAAAAGCCAGTATAATACCCCATATTATCACGGTAATAGCATTTACCTTCTATTGTTCCGTCTTCATAATAAAAATGCCATTCCCCTTCAAATTGCTCACCCTCAACCTGGCCTTTAGCCTTGATGGAACCATTTTTATAGTACTCTTTATAATTTCCTCTGCCATCTTCGAAGAAAATCTCCCCAATAGATTGCCCAGTTCTATCAAATAATTCCCAGTGGTCCTGTTTTAAACCTTCCACATGATATCCCTTAGTTTGTATGGCCCCAGTTTTGTCATAATATTTCCATTCTCCTGTCTTTAATCCCAAAAGATATTCTCCCTCTGCAGCCAATTGCCCACTTTCATGGAATTCATTCCAAATTCCTGATTTTTGCCCTTTCCGGTACTTTCCTTCTGCCTGCTTCATCCCATTTTCATGATAGTAGACCCAAAGGCTATCTGCCCTTTGAGATAGCAACCAACCCTCTCCCTTCAATTTTCCATTTAAAAAGTACTCCTTGAAAGCAGAAGGTTCATTATCATAATCTACTATAGACTTTATTCCCCCTTCTTCAAAATAGTTTTCCCAATTTCCTGTCTTTCGACCATTTCTAAAAAATCCCTTACTTTTTAATTTACCCGACTCGTAATTAAAAAGCCATTCATTTTCCCTCATACCTTCTTTCATTTCCCCTCGCATTTTTTCTTTACCACCTTCGAAGTAATACTTCCAAAGCCCATGGGGCTTATTATTTAAAAGGGTTCCTGACATCTTCAACTGACCATTTTCGTAATAATAATTCCAAAGACCTACTGCCACATTTTTACGATATTGCCCCTCAACTCTTATATTCCCATTCGAAAAGAATGCTTCATATTTTCCTTCTAAATAATTGGGTTGAAAGGAAGATATGGTATACATCTCTTTCAATTTGGTTTCTCCCAAATCATAATAAGTTTTGATGATTTTTCCCTGAGCATATAAGCCTTCCACAATTATATTTTGGAAGAAAAAA
>NZ_SMMB01000284.1 GCF_009711365.1 Xanthovirga aplysinae
CATTTGGCCAATGGAATATTGAAAGATAAAAGCCTTGCTGAGGAACAAGTTCAAGATGTTTTCTTAAAAATGTGGGAAAACCGACTTTCACTTAATGATGAGATTTCTATTTTCCCATATCTCGTCACAAGTGTCCGGAACAAGTGTTATGACCTGATTAGACACGACAAAGTCAAGCAAAAATACATAGATCATGTCCAAAAAAGTTACCAGGATCAGATCCTCAATTATGACTATACTGACCTTACTGATGAAATTATTCATGATCTAACCCAGTCAGTAGAACAACTTCCGGAAAAATGTAAGCAAGTTTTCAAATTAAGTCGCTTTGATGAGCTTTCTCATAAAGAAATAGCTCATAGGTTGAAAATTAGCCCAAAAACTGTGGAAAATCAAATAAGCAAAGCACTTCGATTTTTACGAAATGCTCTAAAAAAATATAGTAAGGAACTCCCATGAGGCACCGAACTTCACCCATAAAAATGAAAAATGGGCTACGAGAGCCTCTTAGGCCTATAGAAATTATTCTACACTAAAAGAAAGGACTTTTTCTCATAGGTGATAACAAATACAAAAACGTTATTGAAATATGGAAAGATCATATGAGCCAATAGATGAATCTTTGATTCTTGCTTATTTGAAAGGTGAAGAAATTTCAGCACCTGATCGAAGGTATATTGAAGAATGGCTAAAAATCCCTGAAAACAGGACCCATGCCAGGGAAATTTATCAAGCATGGGAGCTTTCTTTATTATCTAAAACGGAAAAAACAGATACCCAAGAATCCTTTAATAAGTTAATAGACAAAATAGCCCCAAAAAAGGTAAAAGAAAGAAAGAGAATTACTCCTTGGTGGGTGGCTGCCAGTATTATACTTGCTTTAACTACAGCTTATTATTTCGTTGCTTATAGAGCAAATCCCAAATCCGAAATAATGGAGCTTTCAACTTTGGAAGATAAGGAGTTATTTTCCCTTCCGGATAGTAG
>NZ_SMMB01000122.1 GCF_009711365.1 Xanthovirga aplysinae
AATACTTTTCTTTTCTCAAGATAATCCTTTCTTAAAATAGATTTATTCATCTTGAATTAAAATATTGAACTGATAATCAAAAGGATCAAATGTCTTCAGTAAGTCTTCAATAAAGGAAGGGTTGTTGATGTAAAAGTTAAGATAGTTATCTGTTCTTTCCTGTAGAGCTCCACCTGGAAATAACTTATCCTTGATCGCTTCTAATTGCCTTATAGCGGTTTGTTGATTTCTTTCTTCGGCCTTTTTTAGTCTTTTTTCGATTGTTCCTAAACTCTTTTGAGCTTTGGTGGCCTCGGCACCAATAAATCCTTCCAGGCTTTTATCTACTGCACAAGCTTTTTCACTAATACTTTTATAAAGGCTTTGTAGAAGGGAAACTTCTTCCTTTAAAGAAAGTGAATTTACCGTAT
>NZ_SMMB01000393.1 GCF_009711365.1 Xanthovirga aplysinae
CCCTACTTATGCGTAATTATTGTTTCTTTTATAGAAAAACATCATTTAATAAAATGAACAACAATTAAATTATAGTTTAAAAAATATAAATTTCACCTATTGTAAATTATCAATTAATTCATATATTACATATTATTATATCAAATATCATTTTAATTATAACTACAATTTCGACAAAAAACTCATGATTTTTTACACAACCAAAAACATGAATACTAACATTTTCTACAGAGTAAAGAATAAAATAATCTAAGGACTTAGAACTTACTTTTCCTTGTAACTAGAAAAAGATCTTCTTCAGATTTGAGCCTCAGGTTAAGGTTTAGAAAGAGTTAAAGTATTTATGTTTGGCTCTCCAACTCAAACTTTAAAAAGCCAATCGGCGGTGCAGCCTTAACCCAGGCTCACCAGAAAAAAGAAATTAAATTATTGCATGGCAAAAGGAGTAATCCTTGAAACCTGACCAAAGTTTTTCTTTGCGGAATTACCCAAAGTGGGATAATAATCCCCTTGCCTTTTTTGAGAAAAGAAGCACATCAAAATTAGCCTTTGGCCAAATTGGATTGGGAAAAGAAAGTTTGCAACGGCATAAGTATTTATTAACCAATGATTAAAAAGGGAAGAGCAATAAAATAGAAAAAACAATCTGTCAACGGTGGCTTTTCTTTGATTCGACTTTCCTCAAGGACTGATGAGAGCTGGTCCAAACAGATAATAAAACTAAATTTTTATTTCTTCCTTGGGAAAACTTTTTTTCATCACCAGACACTCACATATTATTTATGATGACTAAGAAATACGCACCTTCAAAAAAGGACACTTCTTTACTTCCTACATCTTAATCCTTAAGACATTAATGGTATCTTTAGGCAATTCATTACCCATAAAAATCCATCTAAATTATGCAAACCTATATTGCCATTCTTCGGGGAATTAATGTAAGTGGACAAAAAAAGATCAAAATGAATTCCCTAAAAGGCCTATTTGAAAGTTTAGGTTTTTCACATGTTAACACCTACATTCAAAGTGGAAATATAGTATTTAACTTTGAAAAAATAGACCAAAGAGAAATATCCAGACTAATTGAAAAGGAATTATGGCTTGCTTATAAATATGAAGTTCCCTGTTTAGTCAAAACCTCAAGAGATTTTCATTTTATATTCCAAAACAATCCATTTTTGAATGTAAAACAGGAAGATCCCAGTAAACTACATGTCACCTTTTTAAGAGAAAAACCAAATCAGGAGATATTAAAGAGAATTGGTCCAACAGTAAATAATGGAGATGAATTTATAATTTCTGAGAATGTTGTTTATTTGTTTTGTCCAAATGGATATGGAAAAACTAAATTTACTAATAGCTTTTTCGAAAATAAACTCAAAACCCAGGCAACCACTA
>NZ_SMMB01000026.1 GCF_009711365.1 Xanthovirga aplysinae
AACGGCTTTTGCCCAGGACCTTTCCACCACTCAGGATGGTACGGGCAACAAATCTATCAAAATCCAGATTCGGCCTGATCCCAATAACCCTAATACCATGGAAGCTGATCAGTTTGGAGATTTCAATACTTTTGTTGGGTTTCAGTTCGAGGGGCGGAATAATAACATCAATGTTAAACAGATAGGAGATGGCAATACCAGTCTTAATTTCCAGTTGGGAGGA
>NZ_SMMB01000098.1 GCF_009711365.1 Xanthovirga aplysinae
GCTAATTAGTAGGTTGTAGTTCAGAGAATATTTCTTAGTACCACTATCATCAAAGGTCTGATCTAAAATTACCGTTCCACTTTTCCCGGGTGGAATTTCTGTAATTTTGGCGTTTTTGTCGTCCTTAATTTCTAATTCAATCAAGTCCTGGTTGTAAGTAACTTCCGCATTTTGCGCTATGCTAGGGATAATAACCACGACAGAATCAGTGGTATTGTTTGTTATTTTACATTCTTTCATTGTTTTATTTATTTAGTGAGAATTATGTTGATTAGTGTCTTAGAGGTTATAAAAGCCCTCCCCTATATTTTTAGTGAGAGTTATGGTGATTTGTGTCTTAGAGGT
>NZ_SMMB01000987.1 GCF_009711365.1 Xanthovirga aplysinae
ATTAAGCATTTCTCTTTTTAGATTATAAGGTAAAGTTTTTTGGGAGCATCTTTGGCTGAAAAACATCTTCGCCTTAGCTTTTCACAAACACCCTTTTCTTTTGCATTGGAATTAATTCCCCATCTCTTTGTTTTGCAAAATACACTTTAGCTGCCTTCATTACCTTAGGAGAAAGGAGCAACGTTGAAATCATGGTAGGCACAGCCATTAGAGCAAACATTCCATCAATTAAACTGAGCACGGCAGTAATAGAAGAAACCGCACCGATCACTATACAAACCACATGAAAATGGTTATAAAATCGCCCAAAACGAACATTAGTTACGTATGAAAGGCATTTGGTTCCATAATAAGAATAGGCAAATAGAGAAGTAATAGCAAAAATAGAAACACAACTAAGCAACAAATATGAACCTATTCCGGGCATGGCCATCTCAAAAGCTTTTAAAGTCATGCTTACTCCCGAAACTGAACCATCTTGCCATGCGCCAGTAACTAAAATAGCTAAGGCAGTAAGGGTACAAACCACTAAGGTATCAATGGCAGGCCCCAACATGGCCACTAAACCTTCCCGTACCGGCTCTGTAGTTTTGGCAGCACCATGCGCCATGGGAGCAGTTCCAATTCCGGCTTCATTGGAAAATGCCGCTCTTCTGATTCCTGCTACAATGATTGCCCCTACAGCACCACCAAGCATGGCCTTTGCAGAAAAAGCATCTTCAAAAATGAGCACAAAAGTAGAAGGCACAAGTTCAATATTAACAAAGAGGATATATGCCACACAAAGTAAATACAAGACCACCATGGCAGGTACTAATTTGGATGCCACCTGAGCAATTCGCTTAATTCCTCCGAAAACCACTAATGAAACTAAAACCAATAAAGAAAGACCAATGGTGATATCAAGGCCAAAGCTACGAGCAGACACTACGCCTGAATTAATAAATAAAACATCACGAAGCAGTTGAGTCAATTGATTGGCATTAAAAAGCGGGGAGGCTCCAAAAATTCCTGCCAGACAAAAGAAAAGAGCTAAAGGTTTCCATTTCTTACCCAATCCTTCCTCAATAACATACATGGGACCACCTTGAACTTGACCTTCGGAATCCTTTCCTCTGAACATTACAGCCAGAGTACAGGTAAAAAACTTGGTAGCCATACCAATAAAAGCACTCATCCACATCCAAAAAAGAACACCTGGCCCTCCCAAGGCAATAGCAACGGCCACTCCACTAATATTACCCATGCCGATAGTAGATGCCAATGCAGAAGATAGTGCCTGAAAATGGCTAACATCCCCCGGATCATCGGGGTTATCAAATTTTCCTCTCAGAACATCCACAGCATGTTTAAAATAACGAAAAGGTAAAAATCGGGAATACAGGGTAAGAAAAATCCCTCCTCCTACCAACAAGAATAAAAGAGGATAGCCCCAGGCATGATTTCCAAATGCCACTAAAAGTTGTTCAACGGTCTTCCACATAGCTTCTGCTAAAAATATTATTTAGACTTAAATAACGCAAAATCCTGTAAAATAATGGAAAGAATGCTAATTTCCAACCAGCCAATTATAGGGTTAATAAAAATCAATATTACTCCTAAAATAGTAAAGACAAGGCAAGCCTTGTCTTTACAGTCTTTCACAAAAATTAATTCAAATAAACTTACGCCCCCACTTCCACTTTCTGTTTTTCAGCAACTTTTACAGGCTTAAACTTCAACACCAATCTATCTGATAAATAGTACATAATCGGTACTACCACCAAAGTTAAGAAAGTGGCAAAAGTCAACCCAAAGATCACTGTCCAAGCCATTGGCCCCCAGAAAGAGGCACTATCTCCTCCAGAATAATATTGAGGATCAAGATCCGTAAATAAAGTAATAAAATTAAAGTTTATTCCCAATGCCATTGGAAGCAATCCTAAAATTGTTGTAATGGCAGTCAGCATTACTGGTCTAAGCCTGGTTTTACCAGCTTCAATAATGGAAGCTTTCAAATCGGGAATAGATAAGCGTTCATCTTCATGAAGCCCCTGTTGCTCCCTTTTACGGCTTCGCACCAAATTGGTATAATCAATTAATACAATGGCATTGTTTACCACAACCCCAGCCAATGAGATGATACCGATACCGGTCATTAACACCACAAATTCCATATTAAATGTAACAAGCCCCATGAATACCCCTATGGTACTCAGTAAAACAGAACACATAATAATAAAAGGAGAAATGACCGAATTAAACTGAGCAACAATTACAAAAAAGATCAACATGACGGCAATACCCAATGCCCTGCCTAGAAAAGCAGATGTCTCAGCCTGATCTTCCTGCTCTCCCGTAAATTTAAAATCATAACCTGGAGGCACTTTATAATCCTTAAGCAACGTCTTTAATTGACCAACCACTTCATTGGCATTATATCCCCCCTCCAAATTTGAGTAGAGTGTTACCACCCGATCCAGGTTTTTTCGCTTAATCAAACCAATTGTGGAACCATATTTCACATTCGTCACCGCCGCTACAGGAATATGTTTTTCCTCTCCTTTATTATTACGGAAGAAAATTTTATGATTCATTAATTGATCAGGATCATAACGATATTTATCCATCAATCTCACCTGAATTTTATACTGGTCATCTCCTTCCTTGTATTTGGAAGCTTCATTTCCAAAAAGAGCAGTTCTCAGTTCCATGGCAATTTTTCCGGTTGATAAACCATACCTTCTGGCTGCATCCCGGTCAATCTGAATTGCCATTTCAGGTTTATCGTTTTGTAAATCCGATTGTAAATTCTCAATCCCTCGAATCCCCGATTCATTGATCAAGCGCTTCATATCCTGAGAGATTCTAATCAATGTAGGATAATCCTCCCCACTAATTTCCAGGTTAATTGGTTTCCCTTGAGAAGGCCCAATTTTATCTTTATCTACGCTAATATCCACTCCCGGGTAACCAGTTAAGGCCTGTCTTACTTCCTCTAAGATCATACTGGTTTCTACTCCATTTCTCAACTCAAAATCTACAAAGGAAATAGAAATACTTGATTTATTCGGAGTGGCTCCTAACACCGGCGGCTGAATAGAAGGGTCAGAGGCCCCCATTCCCACATGGGTTACCATAGATTCAATCATAAACTGATATGGTTCCAGGATCTTGGCTACCTTTTTCTCAATCTCTTTAGTAAAATCATTGGTATTGTCCAGATCCACATTTAACGGCTTTTCAATATAAATATTCACCGCATTTGGTGGGTTATCCGGCATGAAACTGCTCTTCGGAGACTTTACTACCAACAAAAATATAGAGAAAATCAACAACAGGAATGTGCCGAAAAAGACAAAAATAGGATTATACTTTTTCAGGGCAAAAGTAATGAAACGATAATAAGCACCCTCTAATATTGGTAATAATCTATCTTGAAACCAGTTAGAAACCGGCGTCAAAAAGAATACATTAACAGGAATAAGAAGGGCAAAAAAGACCAATAAGTTTCCAAAAGTCAATGATTTGGCGAAATAGCAAAGAATTCCTATAGCCAATAATACCGCTGCAGCCACCATCATTCGCTTCTTATTTGGCTTTACATCCGCATGAGGTTTCATGTAAATAGCAGTGATAACCGGATTAATCACCAGGGCTACAAACAAAGAAGAACTTAATACGACAGTCAGCGTCAATGGTAGATAAAACATAAATTGTCCCATAATGTCCGGCCAAAACATTAGAGGAAAAAATGCAGCCAGAGTGGTTGCCGTTGAAGCGATAATAGGCCAGGCCACTTCCCCTACCCCCTCTATGGCAGCACGTACAGGTTTATAGCCTTCCTCTTCCACTAAACGGTAAATATTTTCTACCACCACAATACCATTATCAACCAGCATTCCAAGAGCCAATACCAATCCGAACAAACTCATCATGTTCAGACTTATTCCTAAAAAGTTAAGTACAATAAAGGAAAGGAACATAGACATTGGAATAGCCACACCCACAAAAAGGGCATTTCTTGCTCCCATAAAGAAAAGAAGCACTAACACTACAAGAATAACCCCGGTAATAATGTTGTTTTCGAGGTTTTCTACACTTTTCCGTGTTTTATCCGATTGATCATTGGTTATGGATATTTTCAAATCTGCCGGAAATAAACCAGTTTGAGCTTCATCAATTATTTCACGAATTTTATCAGAAGCTTCGATCAAATTAGCTCCATCGGTTTTCACAATAGCTAAAGATGCTACTGGTAATTGGTCCTGACGGGCATAACTTTGACGATCATCGTATCCATTTGTTACTGTTCCAATATCTCTTAGGTAAACTGCTTTGCCACTATTGTTTCGGATAACAATATCTTTGATCTTTTCCGGATCTTTGTATTCCCCATCAATTCGTAGGGAATTATTGAACCCACCACTACGGATGTTACCTCCCGACATGGTGATGTTTTCATTCGCAATAGCCTGGTTGACATCTTCAAAATTAATTTGAGCTGCCTCCATTTTAAACATGTCCAGATCTACCCGGATCTGCCGTGCTTGCAAACCGCTTACATCCACCCGGTTAATTTCTCCCATTTTCTCTATCTCATCCTTCAAATAATCCGAATAGACCTTTAATTCCTTATCATTAAAATCCCCCGAAAGGTTGATATACATGATAGGCATATCAGAGAAACTGATTTGCTGAACATTGGGATCCTGATCCAGATCGTCTGGTAAATCGATTTTAGCTTTATCAACAGCATCTTTAGTGTCAATTAATGCTTTTGTCAAATCTACGGTAGGATAAAATTCAACAGTAATAATAGAGTAATCCTGCATTGAATTGGAAAGGATCTCCTTAACCCCATCCAATGCTTTTAATTGCTGTTCAATAGGACGGGTTACTAAGTTTTCTATATCTACCGGAGAGTTGCCAGGATATGGGGTGTTAATAAGCATTTTGGGCACCACAATATCAGGAAAGTTCTCTCTTGGTAATGTCTGAAAGGAGTAAAAGCCCATCAACACAACCATGATGATAAGCACCACCACACTAATACGGTTTTTAACCGACATGGTAGTTAACCCAAACTTTCTTACGCTTTTGTTCTCTTCTTTATTCTCCATATTATTCATTCAAAAAATTTAGAGATCGGTGTTTACAAGGATTTTTTGGTGGCAAATTTCGTTTTGGAGCCATTTTCCACTTGCCTTGAACCATCGTTAATTAACTGTTCTCCACCTTTCAAACCTTTTATGATTCGGGTCATATTATTGTATTGAGAACCTTTGGTTATATAGACCTTTTTAGCAGTGTTTTTTTGATTAATGAAGACATAATCTCCTTCATCATCATACTGAATAAGGTGAGACGGAACAACTATGGCATTATCATGATGTTCGTCCCTTACTTTTAAGTATGCTACCTCATTGGCCTTAATAGCACCCCCTAAATCTGGCATTTTCGCTTCCAAAAGGAAGGTACGATTCACCTGATCGATTACTTGCCCTACAGATCGGATTTCAGAGTCAACAGTCTTGTTTAAAGACGGAAAGGTGAGTTGCACAAAGTTACCTTTGTCAAAATTACCGACATAGGTCTCTGAAATATCTGCCCGTACATACATTTGATTTAAACCAATTATATGCACCAAAGAAGCTCCTGGAGAAGCCAATTGTCCCACTTTAGCAGGCACATCGTCTACCGTACCACTAAAGGGTGCCCGAACAATAGTTTGTTCTAATTGAGCATTAAGAGTTGAGAGTTTTCTCACCAGGGCATCTCGATTATTTTTGGCTTGTAGAAATTGCATTTCAGTACCTATATTTTGCTTCCAAAGCCTTTCTTGTCTTTCAAAAGTCGTCTCGGCCAACTCCAAAGAGGTTTTCAATTCTGCAATACTATTTCGCAGGATAGAACCATCAAGAGTCAACAATTTTTGTCCTTTTGCTACCTTTTGGCCTTCCACCACATAAATTTTTTCAATGATTCCACCAATTTCTGGTGATACCATCACATTCAGGTCAGATTCTACATTCCCTCTAAAGCTCATAAAATGATCATAAGGTTGAGGGTTGACTTTCAGTGTAGTAATCAACACTTTCTTCACCAAAGAAGCAGCAAATTCCGGGTCTTCCTTAGCCAATTCCGTTTCCAGTTCATGAATTTTATTGACGAGGTCTCTTTCTTCCTTCCTGAATTCTTCGAGCATCGCCTTTTTATCATTCAGGTCCTTTGAACCACAGCCGGCCAAAATCAAAAATGCCGATAAAATGAGATAATTTGCTTTTTTCATATCTTTTATAAAATC
>NZ_SMMB01001012.1:0-883 GCF_009711365.1 Xanthovirga aplysinae
AGATGATGAAGAGGGAGAAGATGATGAAGAAGGAGAGGACGATGAAGAAGAAGATGATGGAGAGCCAGGTGTCCATGAAGGAGATTTAAGTCTCTCTGGGGCATCCACAATACTCTATTTAAATGAAAATGAAATTACTAAAATTACGGGTTCCCTAGCTGTACATTTATATGATGATGCTACTCTGGAGATATTAAACCGAATTACCTATGTCGGTGGTAATCTCAGGATTATGAGTACCAATAACATTACCAATTTTCAAGGACTTGAAAATTTAACCCATGTAGGAGGACAGCTTTATATTTTTAACAATGAAAATCTTAAAACTCTTGAAGGTCTTGAAAATTTAACATCTTTAGGAGGAGATATTTATGTGTCTGACAATCCTAAGCTTCAAAACCTACAAAGTCTTGAAAATTTAACCTCCATTGAAGGAGAACTTTATGTTTCTAGAAATGCTAACCTTCAAAACCTAAAGGGGCTTAACAATGTAACTTCAATTGGTAGTAAAATATATATCTACGATAACGAGAACTTTCAATCCCTTCAGGGACTTAACAGTTTATCCTCAATTGGTGGTAATTTAGAGATCCTAAGCAACGAAGCCTTCACATCTCTTGAAGCATTTAATAACTTAACTTCAATTGGTGGAAAATTAGAAATCAGCATGAACACTTCTCTGGCATCTCTTGAGGGACTAAATAACTTATCTACCATTGGGGGAAATGTAACTGTTACATATAATTTAAGACTTAATGATTTCTGTGCCTTGCAAACCGCCCTGAGTAATTTTTCAGGAGAGCCTGAAATAAATGGCAATGCCTATGATCCCCAGAAAGATGATATTCTTAACGCTAATTGTAATTAGGAAGTCATTGATAAA
>NZ_SMMB01001012.1:1084-6580 GCF_009711365.1 Xanthovirga aplysinae
TTAGCCCTTGATCCCAAGTAATCAAAGGGTTAAATCCATAGAACAGTTTCAAAAAAAAGCGCAGATTTCTGCGCTTTTTTTTGGTTGGAAAATCACAAATTAATGCAATAAGCCTGGCATAGTTTGTTTTTGGCCCTTGTTGTTAAGCTGGAGTTAGAAGTTTTCCTTATGTTGTGATGATTTCTATGAGAAAGTTGCCTTCATTTTAAAACCTTTCCTATTTCCTGTCGACTCTACCAAGGGATACTTCTCCGGCTTAAATCTCCTTTAATTTAATTGCTAATTTGAGAGCCTGGGTATTATGACGAATGTTGTTTTTTCCTTTTATTAATCCTTTGTGTTTTTTGGTGAATGGGTATAGTAAGAAAATACTGTGATTACACTTTTGTTGTAAGAAATAAAAGATATGGAAACTAAAATTATTACATTATTTTGACGAAATATTAAGATTCATTAATTTTTGGAAGAAAATAAAATATGAGCAAATCGGGGATGAGGTGTTATGAAATGCTAATCGCTAACCAAAATAAAAATTTATGAAGAATTTAGTACTTATTTTTCTATCACTGATCATTTTTTTTGCATGCAATCAAACAGAAAAGGAATTACCTTTTCAAGCCCTCGAGTATGACGTTTACATGGGAGATAATTTGGCGGGCTATCATAAAAGCTATAAAGATGAAGCCGGTTATTTTAGTTTTGTCTTTGAATTTAATGATAGGGGAAGAGGACCTTATTTGGAGGAAAAAATTCATTTAAACTCCGAAGGTCTGATGGATGAATTGAAAATCAAAGGGCACAATTATCTAAAGGATTCTGTAAATGAAAAATTCACTTTTGATGAAAAAGTAGCTGAATGGAAAAGTAAATCCGAAAAGGGTACAGTTTCCTCTGATGGAAAAGCATTTTATATCCCAGTGAATGGGACCTTTGGTAGCTCCGAGTTATTGATGCGAAAATTACTGGACGCTAAAGATAAAACAATCTCATTATTACCCAGCGGTACGGCTAAAATAGCAGATGTTAAAAACGTTCAAATCAATGACAATTTAAACCTGAATTTGGTAGAAGTAACAGGACTTGATTTTACGCCTACTTATGTTTGGATGGACGATGAAAAACGTTTTTTTGCTTCGGTTTCTTCATGGCTGTCATGTATCAGATCCGGATATGATACCCTTCGTACTCAGCTCCTGGATATTCAGACGGATAAAAGAAAAGATTATTATAATAAGCTTGCTAAGCAGCTCACTGAGAGACCCACAGGTCCGGTGGTGATTAAGAATGTAAATATTTTTGATGTTAAAAGTAGTGCAATATTAGATAACAAGACGGTTGTTGTTCGAGAAAATAAAATAGCAAATATTTTTTCGGAAGATGAATCTATCCCTAATGCCACATTGACCATTGACGGAACGGGAAAAACTTTGCTTCCTGGCTTATTCGATATGCATGGCCATTTAGATAGAACAGATGGAATATTAAATTTGGCTGGTGGAGTGACTTCCACCAGAGATCTAGCCAACTCCCTTGAGCTACTCGAGATTAAGGAGGAATTTGATAATAATCTTTCCATAGGACCAAGAGTTTTGGTAATGTCCGGATTTATTGATCAAGCTGGACCCTATGCTGGCCCACTAGGTAAAATTGTAAGTTCGCTTGAAGAAGGTCTTGAGGCCATTGATTTTTATAAAGAAAGGGGATATCAACAGATTAAATTATACAGTTCAATTGATCCAGATTGGGTAAAGCCTTTGGCAGAAAGGGCACACGAACAGAACTTGAGGTTAAGTGGCCACATACCTGCATTTATGCGGGCAGAACAAGCGGTGGTAAATGGTTATGATGAAATTCAGCACGTAAATATGTTGGTGCTCAATTTTCTATCAGATACCATAGATACACGAACACCTCTTCGATTTTCGATGGTAGCCGAACATGCTCGAAATATCGACTTGAAAAGCCATGAATTTAAAGGATTCATAAAACTGTTAAAGGAAAATAATATAGTAGTAGATCCAACAGTTTCTATCTTTGAAGGCCTTATGGCTTCCCTTCCTGGTGAACCCAGTCCTATGTTAAAAGAAATACTGAATAGGCTTCCAGTCCAGGTGAAGCGGGGTTATTTCTCAGGTGGTTTACCTATTCCAGAAGGAAAGTTAGGGCAGTATAAAGAATCTTATGAAAAGCTCCTTGAAATTGTAAATGAACTTCATATCAATGGAATAACAATAGTTCCGGGAACAGATGCAATGGCAGGATTTTCCCTCCATAAAGAATTGGAAAACTATGTGAAAGCCGGTATTCCAAACGCTGAAGTGTTAAAGATAGCAACCCTGGTTTCTGCGGAAGTTATTGGTGTCCAAGATCAATTGGGTTCTATTGAAGAAGGAAAGCTTGCTGACCTAATTTTAGTAGATGGCAATCCATTAGAAAATATCAGCGACATAAGAAGGGTAGAGCTCACCATGAAAGATGGGAAAATTTACAAACCCGCGGAACTCTATGAAGCAATTGGGGTAAAACATTTTGAATAATTGGTTTTAATTATAGATAAATTTTAAAATGACAATAGGCCAAATTCAAAACTCATGAAATTGGCCTATTAGTCATGTGAAGAAAATACCTACGAATGGTATTGGTAACTAACGGAGACTTATTATTTGGAAAAAGTTCTGCTTTGAATTTGTCCTTTATTATTCTTTAGGAATGAGGTTGCATCCAGGTGAAAGTAGTCCTTCAAGGCACTTTCAAATTCAGTGTCATCTTTTACTTTTATTTCCCGAATTGTTTGGATAGAACTCTTTTTTAGTTGTTGAGAGGTTAAGGTAATTCGTCCTTCAATAGTAGGCAGAGTTATAAGTTTTTTTTGAGTAAAATGAGATTTCGGACTAGTCTGGTGAAATAGACACATTGATGAAAAGTCTTGAAAGCTTCTGGGTATATTTTTGAAAATGTACTCCGGGGCCCATTCATCATTTTCTATTTTATTGACTCTGAAGTAACCTTCATCATATTGATCAAATACAAAACTACCTCGTTCATCCTCTTGTATTTTTTCCAATTCCAATTTTAATGGTGCAAATGTAAATTCCCCGAACCCTACATCTGTGAGGTAGTTTGTTCCATCAATATTGACAATCATGGCCATATGATCATATTCTTGTCCATAACCTTTTTCTTTGTCGTATACTCTTGCAGAAATTCTTTTTACATTAAATCCAATCCAGGAAAGCAATTCATAGAACAATCCATTGAGTTCGTAACAAAATCCTCCTCTTTTTTTTAGGACAATTTTATCATAGATCTTGTCAAGATTTAACTCAATAGGAATGCCATAATGAATATCCAGATTTTCAAAGGGTACCTTTAATAAATGAGATTTTTGCAGTTTTTGTAATACTTTCAGGGTAGGGCTTATTTCTCCCTTAAAATTAATCCGTTTAAGATAAGCTCTGAAATCCATATATGCCTGATTTTTTGAAAAAGTTAAAATCTAAGAAAAGTAAAACCATTGATAAAACGGTTTTTTCCTGATTAACGACGGTTTTAAGACCTCTGATAAAGTTTTTTACATCATTTTTCGATTGCAATAAGTCGATTTTTCAAACTCATCCACGTTCATGGCAATATTTGGTACTTCAGGAAGTATTTCAATTAAATTTTTTACCACCTCTTTGGATAGTTGAGCCTTTTGCTCTGTACTTCTACCTTCCATTATAGATGCAAAAACATGAATGAAATCAGCATTATCTTTTCCTACAATAAAGTCTTTAAAGGAATTTAATCTTACTTTGATATCATTTGGGGCAAAGAGCTGGGATGCTTCTGCCACCTTATAGATTTTTCGAAGAATTTCATCCTTAGATTTAAAATTTAAAACATTTTCAGAGCATTCAATTATGAAATGAGGCATAATACTATAGGACGGTTAGATTAAATCTACTGTTTTTATATTATTTTCAATAAAATGAATTAATTGGGATTGTACGGGCTTTGGAATTTCCTCTTCTTCAATCCAGGAATGGACATCCCCTAGATAATTCATTCCCAAGTAATTGGCACTTTCTTTAAAGGGCATGGAAAAACCATCTTTTAGCTCTAAATCTGCCCCACAACTAATCATTCCCATAGATTTTCCCCTCAATTTTCTGCCAGTTTCTTTTTCAATCTTTAGGCAATCGGAAATACGGTCAAAGAAAGTTTTCATAATGCCACTCATGGCATACCAGTAGACAGGAGTAGCAAAAATTAGGACTTCATACTTGTCCACTATTTGTTTAATAAGCGGTATAAAATCATCGTTTCTATTTTCAAAATTATAGTCGAACTCTCCAATATTCTTTGAATTTAAATCGATGAGATCAAAGCCTGTTTTTTCTTTGAAAAATGTAACTACCTTATGGGTATTCCCATTGCTTCGGGAACTTCCTAGAATGATTACTCCTTTATTCTTCATTGTTTATTTTAGTTAAAATTCAGACAGTAAAAATATTTCATCTATGTAAGTCACCCAATAAGAGGTAAATTTTACCCTATTAGAATTTTTCTCCATAATTTCTCATTTCTTTAAAAACAGGGGAAAGGTAAAGGCCCAGAGAAGTCAAGGAATATTCCACCTTTTTTGGAAACTGATGGAAATCTTTTTTCTGAATAAGCCCATCATCCACCATTTCTTTAAGCTGTTGCGTTAAAGCTCTTTTCGAGGCTTCTGGCAGTCCTTTTTGAATATCTTTTTATCTTAAATTCCCTTTTAATAGATTACTTAAAATGGCGGGTTCCCATTTACCATAAATTAGCTGCAAGGTTTTTTCAATAGGACAATCATTTTTAATAGAAGTTTTTCGTTGATATGTAGGCATGATTTTGGTAAAAAAATGCTTCCTTTTTCTAAATGTTATTCAGATTTTAACGAAAAAAACTTATTTAAGTTAAAGGTAAATCAAAAAAGAATATTCGGGTGAGTATTTCCGAAGGTCAGTATTGATTTGATTTTTTTTAGAAAAGGGATGTAGCGTTTTATGTTAGGATCTTTTGGGTGATTTCCCTGGATATTTTGTTACCTACAGCTAACTCTTTATACATTTGATGCTCCTTGTTCTCCCATATTTTATAGGAAAGATTTAGTTTATTTAACCATTCCTTATTAGGTCTAAAACTGTCTTTTTCTCCATAATAGAGCTTCACCGGACAATTTGGCTTTTTTGTTTCCAATCGTAATCTAGTGGAGGAAACCGCAAATAAATGATTGATTTTTAAACCTTCAAGTCCGGCTTTCCAGGCAATGGTTCCTCCTATGCTAAAAGCCAGGATGTTTATTTCCTGGGGTTCTAATTTTAACAGCTTTTTCACGGCTATTTCAATTCCCCCATTTACGAAATGCTGATGCAAATCATGCTCGGAAAATTCGGATTTATCCACCTCTCCTAAGATACAGCAATCATAGGATTTGACTTCAAATGTGGATTTTAAAGCTTCCACATAAGATGTTATCCA
>NZ_SMMB01000233.1 GCF_009711365.1 Xanthovirga aplysinae
ACCATAATATCCTATCAAAACGATCTTTCTCAGTTTCAACAATATCTGACTGAAAATTCGCCTGGAACCTCCCCTTCAGAAGCAGGACATCCTATAATCAGAGGATGGATTATCTCACTCGTTGAAGCCCAAATGCATCCTTCAACAGTCAACCGAAAAATTGCAGCTTTAAGGACATTCTATAAGTTTTTACTAAAAAGAGAAACCATTTCAGTTGACCCAATGCTTAAAATCAAAGCATTGAAAACACCAAAGCGACTTCCTACGTTTATTAAGGAAAATGATATCCAAAACTTGTTAGACAAGTGTGATTTTTCGGAGGATTTTTCAGGTTTGAGGGATCAACTTATTTTGGAATTACTTTATGGAACGGGAATTCGTCTTTCGGAATTGATTAATCTTAGAGAGACCGATATTAACTGTAGAGAGGCTGTGGCAAAAGTGTTAGGTAAAAGAAGTAAAGAACGAGTCATTCCACTTTCCAAATCATTAGTGAGTTTAATTGAGAATTATTTGAATGAAAAGAAAAAGCGTTTTGGTAAGAAAAAATTTGATGTCTTGATTGTTACCGAAGAGGGTAATGCTTCTTACCCAACCTTAATTTACCGAACGGTTAAGAAATATTTACAAGAATATACTTCGGTAGAAAAACATAGCCCTCATGTATTAAGACATACTTTTGCAACACATCTTTTAGAAAAGGGTGCAGACTTAAATGCTGTAAAGGATTTGTTGGGCCATGCTAATTTAGCCGCTACTCAGATCTACACCCATGTTTCATTAGAAAAATTA
>NZ_SMMB01000072.1 GCF_009711365.1 Xanthovirga aplysinae
TGTTTGGGTGTATGGCTTCTGTTTTTTCTCCTTCACCCTAGCCTCAACCTATTCCACCCACTTGTTGGCAATTCGCTCTGAATCGAATGGAAGAACTACAATGTTTCTTTTGGCTGCCTGCTTTTCTTTTTTTGCCGAAATTTTTTTCTTTTTAGTTCTCCAGCTTCTAAAGCCTTGGTTTCAAGTTTTTCTTTTTCAAGATTCCCGTAAATGTCCATTTGGTTCGGGGAAATATCAGAAGCTTGAACTGGTGGGTTTTCTTTTTCTACTTTTTCTTTA
>NZ_SMMB01000129.1 GCF_009711365.1 Xanthovirga aplysinae
TAATAATAATCTAAATGGCTTGCAGGAAACCAATTATGGGTAATAATTGGTGCTTTCTTGGGCATGGATCTTTTTTCAAAATCCTCCTGCAATTTTAATTTTAATTCTGATGAAATATTTTCCCATAAGCCTAGTTCAATGGAAAAATCATTTTTCCCCAAGTCTTCTGTTTTTTTTCCTCCATTGAAATCCAAAAGATTGGTTTTAAGTTGAAAAATCAGCAAAATCATTACAGTGGCAAATATAACTTGGCCAAAAATCATCCCCCGCTTTAAGGTTTTATACTTTCCCACCAGAAATTCATGATGAAATACATATGCTCCAATTAGAATCAAAGCGTAATAAGAGGGTCCACTCCAATGGGGCAATGTTTTATTATAAAGAGACATCCCCAATGTAGTTAAAATAAGAGGTAAACTTATACA
>NZ_SMMB01000837.1 GCF_009711365.1 Xanthovirga aplysinae
AACCCTACACAATATTATTGCGTAATATTTCAAACCGCTTTTTTTGTCCCCTTTACAACTACTCTCCAGACTTTGGGTTGTTGAAACACTATTTTGGGAAAAAACCAAAACCAGGCTCACTTAATTTATTCTGAATTTAGGCTTGACTAATATTTATTTTCCCCCAATAAATCTAATCAAGATCAAGCTCTTATTTTCTTGCATACAAAAAAACTCAGGAAGCTGTTCCCTGAGTTTCGCGAAGAAATAAATTTCTAATACTTATGTTTTATGTGATTGGCTACCTGTTCCATTAACCACATGGGAGTTGAAGTTGCTCCACAAATCCCTACAGACATACAATCTTCAAACCAACCAGACTCTAACATCTGTTCATTTTCAATAAAATAACTTCTATTATTTTCGGATTTACAAACACCAAACAAGGCACGACCATTTGAACTTTTTTTCCCACTAACAAAGATGATTACATCATGTTCCTTGGAAAAACGGCTTAGTTGAGGCTCCCTATTTGAAACCTGCCGACAGATACTATCATTGGCCTTAAAATCTAAAACCTCTAATTGGCCTTTTTGTGCCACTATTCTTTCCTCAATCTTCTTTTTCAGGTCATAAAAGCCCTTGGTACTCTTTGTTGTCTGACTAAATAAGGTAATAGGACGACTAAAGTCTATTTGTTCAAGATCATTATCTTCCATCACCACCACTGCCTCTTCTCTAGTTTGACCTGTCAACCCTATCACTTCGGCATGGCCTTTTTTACCATAAATCACTACCTGCCCATGTTGCTCTTTCATTTTATCATAGGCATGTTTTACCCTGTTTTGTAATTTCAAAACTACAGGACATGAAGCATCTATCAACTCAATATTGTTTTTTAAGGCAATTTGATAAGTCTCTGGTGGTTCGCCGTGAGCACGGATCAACACCTTACAATTCTTCAATGTCTGTAATTCATCTCTGGAAATAATTCTTAATCCCTTACTATAAAGGCGCTTTACTTCCATGTCGTTATGAACGATATCCCCTAAACAATAGAGATTGTCTGCCAACTCCATTTCATCTTCAGCCATTTGGATGGCAAACTCCACCCCAAAGCAATAGCCCGAATTATTATCAATGGTTACCTTCATAAGATCAATACAGCTTTTACGGCCTAAAGATAAATAAAAAGAAAACTATGCGTAAGCATTAAACCCATCAAATTCTTAATTTTCAATTATTTGCCCCTTTATTTTCTCTTCTGCCAAATGAATAATTTGACCTACCTGATCTTCAAAAGTCAGGTTTGTGGTATCTACCACAATTGCATCATTGGCTTGTATTAGAGGACTCTCGGTTCTATTGGAATCCATTTCGTCTCTTTTCTTTAGATTTTCCAAGACTTCCTGAAGGTCAACCAGTATATCTTTCTCCAACAATTCTTTCTGACGCCTTTCGCCTCTCACCTTAAAATCGGCGGTCATAAACACTTTTAGTTCAGCTGCTGGAAAAACAACGGTTCCAATATCTCGACCATCCATTACAATTCCCTTTTGTTTGCCCATTTTTTGTTGTTGGGCCACCATTGCCTGACGCACCTTTTTAATAGCACTTACTTCACTTACTCGTTCAGAGATAAACATGGACCTAATTTCATCCTCTACATTTAAGCCATTTAGATATATCTCATTACGTTCCTTCTTTGAATTAAATTTAAAATCTATTTGAATTTGGGCAAGTGCTTTATCCATAGCCAATGGATCCGTAAGATTAACATAATTTTGATGAAAAAATAGGGTAACCGCCCTATACATGGCTCCAGTATCAATGTAAGCATATCCTAATCGGCTAGCCACTTCCTTAGCGGTGGAACTCTTTCCACAGGCCGAATATCCATCTATTGCAATTACTATTTTCCTCATAAAAACAACTGTGATCTTCAAATCAATTAAATGACGTGCTAAGAAAACGAAAAAGTCTACACTACCCGCCTATTATCCAAAAACAACTCTCAGAAAACTAACAAACAAGAATTTAAATATCTTTATATATGTTAATTGGATTCACTGAAGTCAATAACTTAATGCTAAATCCCCTTCTTTTTAAGACCTTTCAAAAAAATCAGTTCGCAAGATTAACTTGAACTTCATTCTCTCCAAGTCCCCTCATCAATTTTGAAAACTTAACACCTTGTAATCAGTACATTAGCCACAAGAAGCAAAAAAATACTTATACTAAATAAAAATTCAGTAAGCCTGGTTTAAACCCCAATTTCATGAATTTTAAGTATTTTGGGATGCGATCAGACTACCCTTATTACCTAATGAATTTACATAAGGAATTAAAAAATTTAAGGTGTAATCCCTGGATACAATGAGCCTAGCAATCAATAACCGGACAAGGAATTGGTTTTCCCTTTTTCATTTTTCCATTCTTTTTATATCCGCTTCTACTTGTTTTACAGGAAGAAAACGTCATTGCAAAAAGCAGAATTACACTAAAAATAAATACAAATAGCTTCCTCAAAGTTCTTTGTTGATTAATTTTGCTCAAATATAGTAACAAAAAGGCCTAAATGACCGATAAACCAAAAAATGTTAAATTGATTTAGGAAAATCAACCTTAATCAGTTGGAATTAAAATTAGGTGAATTTTTCTTCTTTCAAAACATGAAGGCTAGATCTTAGAATAAGTTCATCTCAAGAAGTGACATTGTAGAAGACTTAAATTCAAAAGAAAAACCATAAATCAACAAAATTGAAAACAAATCAAATTTCCGGAAATATCGTAGATATTCGTTCCAGATCCATATATCAAGGAATAATCCATATAGAAAACGGGATGATCAAAAAAATCGAACCCAGTGATGAAGTAGATTCCCAATACATTCTACCTGGATTTGTGGATTCTCATGTGCACATAGAAAGCTCCATGCTAGTTCCTTCAGAATTTGCCCGTTTGGCTGTACCTCATGGGACTGTTGCAACGGTTTCCGACCCCCATGAAATTGGAAATGTACTCGGCATTGAAGGGGTAAAATATATGATGGATAATGGAAAACAGGTTAATTTCAAATTTTACTTTGGGGCACCTTCTTGTGTTCCGGCGACAAGCTTTGAAACCGCCGGTGCTTCCATTTCTGCTGAGGACATTGCAGCCCTTTTTCAATATCCTGAAGTTAAATATCTGGCTGAAATGATGAACTGGCCAGGAGTATTAAATAAGGATCCTGAGGTATATGAAAAGTTGGCTATTGCCAAAAAATTTCAACGCCCCATTGATGGACATGCCCCAGGACTTAAAGGAGAAAAAGCCCAGCAGTACGCTTCTGCCGGGATTACTACAGATCACGAATGTTTTACCAGGGAAGAAGCTCTTGACAAATTAAAATATGGCATGCATATTCTTATTCGTGAAGGAAGTGCTGCCAAAAACTTTGAAGCCCTAATTGATCTCTTACCCGATTATTCTCCAAATATCATGTTTTGTTCGGATGACAAACATCCGGATAATCTGGTAGAGGGGCACATCAACCTTTTAGTAAAGAGAGCTCTTTCAAAAGGCTATGACCTTTTTGATGTTCTTCAAGCAGCATGCCTTAACCCTGTACAACACTATAAGCTAGAAGTTGGACTTCTACAGGAAGGAGATCCTGCTGATTTTATTGTAATTAATAACCCGGAAGATTTTGACATTTTGGGGACTTACATTAATGGTGAACAAGTGGCCAAAGATGGCAAAACCTTAATTAAACCAACTCCTAATAAGACCATTAATAATTTTAACACAAGTCCAAAAACACCTACAGACTTTAGGGTTGAAGCTAATGGTGAAAAAATCAGGGTTATTGAAGCATTAGACGGTTTATTGGTAACTAATGAATTACAAAAACTAGCAAAAAAGGAGAACGGTTTCACCATCTCAGACTCTGATGGAGATATCTTAAAAATAGCAGTAGTTAACCGTTATCAAGATCGTAAACCAGCCGTTTCTTTTATCAAGAACTTTGGTTTTAAAGAGGGTGCAATAGCCGGATCGGTTGCCCATGACTCCCACAACATAATAGCAGTGGGTGTAGATGATGCTTCTATTTGTAAAGCCGTAAATATGGTCATCAAAGAAAAAGGAGGAGTTTCAGCCGTAAATGGAGAAGAAGAAATGATAATCCCTCTACCTGTGGCAGGTTTAATGTCCCCAATTGATGGCTATCAGATAGCTGAACAATATGCAGATATTGACCGCCTGGCAAAAAAAATGGGAAGTAAATTGCAATCACCCTTTATGACCCTTTCTTTTATGGCGCTATTAGTAATCCCTTCTGCAAAATTAAGTGATCTGGGACTTTTTGATGGTGACAATTTCAAATTCACCTCATTATTTATTTCATAAATTTTTAATTCCCTGTTGTAGAGACGCATTAACTTGCGTCTCTACAACAGGGAATTAAATCACTATTTCCTACAGGAAGAATTTTTTGGAGAAAGAAATAGGGAGGAACCTGTCCCTAGAATTCTTACAATCTTTAGACCATTTTTAAAATTTTTCTTTTTGCTGCAAATGGCTTTTGAAAAGC
>NZ_SMMB01000443.1 GCF_009711365.1 Xanthovirga aplysinae
TAAAGTCTGGGAGCTATTCTACCTATCTTTCATTACTTGATCAAAAACAAGAGCTATCAAATCTTCCAACTATTGAATTACCATCAGATCCAAAGGAACAACAACTAGCCTTTGAATTAAAAAACCAAAGAATGGCCTATATGGATCAGGGACTTCAGGAGGGTGATATTTTGCTTTGCAAGAAAGTAGTTCAAGATTTAAAATCTGACCAAGTATATGTCTTAGTGTCTAAAAACGAAGTCTGGATTGGAAGATTGATTGAACTTCAAAAGGGAGTTTTCAAAATCAAAACCGACAACCCCAATTACAATACCGTACAACTTCAACAAAAAGATATAATAGAGGCATGGGAAGCAACAGGAGTTTTTAGCAAAAAAATAAAAGCTCCCAGCCGTTATGATGAACGGCTGAGCTTATTGGAAAAGAAGGTTGATCAGCTCATGACAAAAAGAGGTAAAGACTGAAGAAATGAATCTTCCATTGGCTGTCCCAAATCAAAAGCAATCTAAATAATTTCTATAATGCTTTCTTTTATTTTATAAATCAACAACACCCTCCACCATCATAAAAAAAGGTGGATTCCGAAATAAAAATATCATCTCGCCCTAAGGATTGAAGAGCAGATGCTGTTTTATCGCAAACCGACAAAGGCTGATTATGCATTAAGACATGTCCTTTTTTGTCGTCAAAATACTCTTTATCCCCATAATAAATAGCCGTTTTACCAGTAAAAACACAAGGACCATCTTCCGGCATTGGATCCTTTATTGCACAGACCTCTAAACTTTCTATATAAATTAATTTATTGGTAGCATAATGCTTTGGATCAAGAATACGATAAGGTCGTTTTGCTCTTATTTCAATAGTACCAAACCCAATATCAGTAAGCATTTTAATATATTCCTTCATGGGAAGGGAACCACTTAAACATAAGGCACGAAGTCTCTCATCCTCACGCAATTCCTCAGGAATATCATTTTCACAAATAGGGTCAGACATTACTAAACGGCCGTGAGGTTTCAGCACCCTATACATTTCTGCAAGAGCGGTCTTCAGGTCTTCGTTATGAAAAATATTAAATAAGCAGTTCTGAGCGGCAACATCCACACTTTCGTCACCGATAGGAAGGTTTAATGCATCACCTTTTACCAATTCTACAAAGTCCGATTTAAACCAAGAATTATGCTTTTCTGCCTCGGCAAAATTTCCCCTGGAAGCACTCAACATTTCATCTACAACATCCACCCCAATTACTCCACCCTTTTGTCTACTAAAATAGGCGAACTGCAACAATTCCATCCCTCCCCCAACACCTACATATAAAATTTTTGGATTATTCACTAAGTCACGAGGATTAACCGTACTTCCACACCCATAATTCATTTGTAACATTCGTTTAGGAATTTCTAGACCTGGAAGACTCCAAACTGGAGTAGTAGTGCAACAAAGCCCCACATTTGGTTCAATTGCAGCATCCCGGTAAAGTTCCTTAGTGGTTTCCAAATAAGAGTTCATATCACTTATGTTTTGAAATTTTAGTTAATGAAATAAAGCAAATTCCCATAAATCATCAAAGCAAATAGATAAAACAATCAATCAGGCAATTTAGGCGGATAAAAAGGTAAATTATTTTCTTAAAAAAA
>NZ_SMMB01000034.1 GCF_009711365.1 Xanthovirga aplysinae
AGAGTTGTTTCCATTGCCATAACCAGGTGGATTTTCGGGTTCTGGAATAATCCATTATATTTTGGGTAATTTTCTTTTGATAACCAAATGAGGCGTTATTATCAAAACTATGTCGTAATCCCATGGCATGTAAAATTTCGTGGGTTACAGTAGCTTTTCTTTTACCATCAAATAATACTACAGCTTTTGAGTTGATTGCTTTGGCATAACCAGCTAAATAAACAGTTCCACCTG
>NZ_SMMB01000136.1 GCF_009711365.1 Xanthovirga aplysinae
CTTCTAGAAGCAAAATCCAGTAAAGAACTTTATTACTTTAACTCGTGATTTCAGGAATGAACTTTATTACCATGTTACAATTTCTTGAGGCGTTAAGGGTTCTTTATCCTTCAAAAATAGACCAATTAGTCGGCAGTCGGCACTTAGTTTTGAATTTGTGAAAATATAGGTTTTGGGTGTTAATGAATTGTTATAGGAATGTATATATTTCTCTACAGTTCTCCTTATTTTATTTATTAAGCTCATTTTATAATTTGTCGTTTTTTTAGCTGCATTGGGGTGAATTTTTCTGCCTGGGGAGGGGATTTGGGCGGCGGCAGTCCATTGAAGGGAGGTGAAGTGTGTGGGAGTTTTTACTAGGCTGACCATAGCGGAAAATTGTGGATAGGAGCACTTTGCCATGCAGGAGGGCCGGAAAGGGATCGCCTTGCGGGGCTATTTACCACATAAGGTG
>NZ_SMMB01000188.1 GCF_009711365.1 Xanthovirga aplysinae
TACCACATATGTGGTATATCTGGTTGTTAGCTAACATTAGATAAAAATGTGCAGATACGCATTCAAAACATATAAAATTCATTTTGCTTGTTTCGATTGTAGAAAGTCCTTCAAAAAAGCACCGATTGAGGATTTAGCAATTCAAAATGGCGATTGGGAAGACTATAAAGAGGTTTTTTGGAATATTTCTTCGGGGAAAAACAAAAAGCTCCTAAAGGAGAATCCTGAAAAAGTTGAATACTTGACTGAAAAATATAAGAATAGAAAAGAGAAATGCCCTGAATGTGGTGGATTAATGGCAGATTTGGGACTTGATTTCAAAGCTCCCAAAAAAGATAAAGTTAAAGAGTGGGAAATAATAAGAGGATTATATCGAAGTGGTAAAACTTTCTATTCTTGTGGTTGCGATGGAATAGGATATGTTCCAAAAGATAAAAAGGCTTACAAAGATTATCTTATAAAGAATCGTACATATTATCAAGATCGTTTGGAAAATCGAGATGCTACCTTACACAAGGAAAAACTAAGTGATTATATCAACCGATTTAGTCATTTAATAGAATTGATCGAGAATGAATTGAAATTACTAAACGTTAGCTAATCGAGTAGGTGGCTGACGGCCGGATGA
>NZ_SMMB01000073.1 GCF_009711365.1 Xanthovirga aplysinae
TAAAGAAAAAGTAGAAAAAGAAAACCCACCTGTTCAAGCTTCTGACATTTCCCCGAACCAAATGGACATTTACGGAAATCTTGAAAAAGAAAAACTTCAAACCAAGGCTTTAGAAGCCGAAGAATTAAAAAGAAAAAAAGTTGCGGCAAAAAAAGAAAAGCAGGCAGCGAAAAGAAACATTGTAGTCCTTCCTTTCGATTCTGAACGATTCGCCAACAAGTGGACGGAATGGGTTGAGGCTAGGGTGAAAGAGAAAAAACAGAAGCCATACACCCAAACA
>NZ_SMMB01001247.1 GCF_009711365.1 Xanthovirga aplysinae
GGATAGAAACCAACCAATCCAGGTGCTTTAAATCAAATTTAATCTTATTTAGGGTTTTTTCAATCATGATTTAAAAATAGAATTAAATCTTAAATGATTTAGTCTTAAATCTGGGTAGCTTTTCAGAAATCCTTTCCGACGTACTTCTACAAAAATCACCAAAATGAAAGAGATTCAAAACATTGTTGAACTTTATGATAGCCTTGATTTAGATAAACACCAATTGGCTTTGGCCACAGTAGTGAAGGTTATAGGGTCTTCTTATCGGCAAGCGGGAGCACGGATGATGATTGTCGATGATGGCCGATGGGTGGGATCAATTAGTGGGGGGTGTTTGGAAGGAGATGCTTTGCGAAGGGCTCGAAAGGTAATGCTCAATGGGAAAGCCGAAATTATCACTTACGATACTAGAGAAGAATCAAACACGGAGGTGGGCTTGGCTTTGGGGTGTAATGGAGTAATTGAAGTATTAATTGAACCAATAGATACCAATAGGGAAATTAATCAGATTAGCTTACTAAAATCACTTTTGGAATTTAAAAGCCATGGAGTACTCGCTACAGTTTTCAGGTCTGACAATCCTTATTTGGTTCGGATAGGAGAAAGGTTATTGTTAAATCCCGATCAGGAATTGAATAGTGCCCATTGTTCCTACAAGTTACAGGAAGCCTTGGAAGAAGATATCAAACAAGTTAAAATTAGTAGAAAACCTCAACTGAAACCTTATTACTTTCCTCAAGGGAATATAGAAGTTTTTTTTGAAATAGTTTTGCCCCCTATTCAACTAATGATTTTTGGGGCCGGCTTTGATGCAAAACCTTTAACGGAATATGCGAAATCTTTAGGATGGAAAGTTAGCATCAGTGATGAATGTATCGCACACCTTGCACCCATAAATTTTCCCTCAGCTGATCAGATTATCTTATGCAAGAGGAGTTATGTCAGGAAAAATTTTTTTGTCACTCCATATACGGCAGTAGTATTGATGTCCCACAACTATAAATATGATAAAGAAGTATTGAAACAAATTTTGCCAACCCAGGCCGGGTATATTGGAATATTGGGGCCTCGGAAAAGGACAGATAAAATTTTTCAGGAACTTGAGGAAAAAGGTATCACATTTTCTGAAGAGCAACAAAACCTGATTCATAGCCCTATAGGTTTGGATATAGGAGCTAGTACACCTGATGAAATTGCCCTATCCATTATCACTGAAATTCTAGCAAAATTTTCTCACCGATCAGGAGGTTTCCTTCGCAATAAAAAGGGACCAATTCACCAAAGAAACCAAATGAACGACCTTACTTTTAGAAAGGCTTAGCTGATTAAATCATGGAAAACGGGAATAGCCCTCATATTTCTTCCTTATTATTAGCCGCTGGAAATTCTAGCCGGATGGGTCAATCTAAACAATTATTGGATATTAATGGGGAGTCGTTAATCCGGAAAACCATAAAAACGATCCAAAACTCCAATGTACATGATACCTTGGTGGTGTTGGGAGCCAAGGCATCTCTTCATAAATCTCAAATTAATGATTTAGGGGTTAATAAAGTGGTACATGAAAATTGGAAACTAGGTATAGGAAGCTCTTTGAAGTTTGGATTGAAAAAGTTACAACATATACATCAAAATTTGCAGGCCGTAATCATTTGCGTTTGTGATCAGCCTTACCTGAATTCTTTTCATCTTAACCAACTCATTTATGCTCATGTCCAACTAGGTCATAAGTTGGTGGCCTCCACCTATCAAGACACATTTGGCGTTCCTGCTCTTTTTCATAGAGATTATTTTGATCAACTAAAAAAACTTAATGATAAAAAGGGAGCTCAGACCTTTCTAAGAGAAAATAATAGTCAAGTCTTTCCCATTCGTTTCCCAGGAGGTGAATTTGATCTGGATACCCTATTAGATTATGAAAATTTTTGCAATAAAGAAGAGTATCCTGATTCTACCAATAGCTTAAAACCATAGTAATAATTTGTTTATAAATCATTCATTAAAATGGCAGATATAGAAGTAAACATTAATGGGGCAAGCAGGACCATAAAAGGTGTAGCGGAAGATATGCCCTTACTTTGGGCAATAAGAGATATTCTGATGCTCAATGGAACTAAATTTGGTTGTGGGAAAGCTTTGTGTGGTGCATGCACCGTTCATATGGATGGTAGGGCTATACGTTCTTGTATTACCCCTGTAGGCTCTGTGGAAGGGAAAAAAATCACGACCATTGAAGGGTTATCTGAAAATGGCGATCACCCTCTGCAAAAAGCCTGGATGGAGGTAAATGTCCCTCAATGCGGTTATTGTCAATCAGGACAAATTATGAATGCTGCAGCTTTTTTGAATGATAACCCCAACCCTAGCGATGAAGAAATTACCAAAGCCATGGCTGGAAACATTTGTCGTTGCGGAACCTACACCAGAATTAAAGAGGCTATTCAAATGGCGGCAGAGAAAGGAGGGATGGGATGAAAACGGAAAAACTCAAATCTGGAATTACCAAAATCGACCGAAGGAGTTTCCTTAAAACTAGCACCGTGAGCATGTCGGGCCTTATTTTGGGAATGCATATCAGCTGCTCCAGGCCTCAGAAAGAAGAAGAAAGAGAAAAAGCTTCCTTTGAGCCCAATGTTTTTCTGACTATTAATGAAATGGGTGATATCAATATCATTGCCCATCGTTCTGAAATGGGACAGGGAGTGAGGACCGCTCTTCCTTTGATTTTAGCAGATGAACTGGAGGCAGATTGGAAGCGCGTAAATGTAGTACAGGCAGTGGGGGATAAAAAGTATGGGGATCAAAATACTGATGGATCTTTTACTGTTCGCATGTTTTATATGCCTATGCGAAAAGCTGGTGCTTCTGCCCGAATGATGTTAGAGCAAGCGGCGGCTAATATTTGGAAAGTAGATGTGGCCGAATGTAGGGCAAATAATCATGAGGTGGTGAATAAGTCTTCTGGAAAAACTTTAAGCTATGGAGAACTGGCTGCTGAAGCTTCCAAGCTAGAGGTGCCAAAAGAAGACCAGGTTAAATTAAAAGAAAATAGTGACCTTAAATTAATTGGCAAAAGTACTCCTATTGTCGATCTTGAGGATATGGTGACGGGGAAGGCGCACTATGGAATGGACACTCATATTGATGGGATCAAAGTGGCATTAATTGCCAGACCTCCTGTAGCAGGTGGAAAAGTAAAATCTCATAATGCTGAAAAAACAATGAAGGTGCCTGGGGTAGTTAAAGTTCTGATTTTGGAGTCTCCAGGGTTTCCAACTGGTTTTGATCACCCCTTGGGAGGAGTGGTTGTGGTGGCAGATAACACTTGGTCAGCAATGAAAGGCAGAGAGGCTTTAGAAATTGATTGGGACGATGGGGTTAATGCTGATTATGATACAGATATTTATATCAAAGAGCTAAAGCAATTGGCTCGGAAAAAAGGCAATAGCAGAAGAGAGCAGGGTGATGTGGACAAGGCTTTTGAAACTGCTAGTCGAAAATTGGAAGCTTCCTATGTTTTGCCTCATTTGTCCCATGCTCCAATGGAACCTCCTAATGCGGTTGCCCATTTTAAGGAAGGAAAATGTGAAATATTTTCTCCTACTCAGCATCCTCAATGGGTTCGTTCTTCGGTTGCCAAAGCTTTGGGAATTGAGGAGCAAAACGTTACCGTAAATGTTACTTTGTTAGGTGGAGGATTCGGAAGAAAGTCCAAACCCGAATTTTCCGTAGAGGCCGCTAAAATTTCTAAGGAAAGTGGTCTTCCAATAAAATTAATATGGACCAGAGAAGATGATATAAAAAATGACTTTTACCATGCCTGCAGTGTCCAACACGTTAGAGTGGCCTTGGATAAAGATAATAAAGTTACGGCCTGGAATCATCGTTCATTATACCCAAGTATTGGAGGAACAGCTGATAAATCGGTGATTGAACCTTCTGCTGGTGAAATAGGTATGGGGTTTGTCGATTTTCCTTACGATATTTCCAATATTCGTTGTGAGACCAATAAAGCTGAAACTAAAACGAGAGTCGGTTGGTTGCGTTCTGTTGCCAATATACAGCAAGCCTTTGCCGTGGGTTCCATGCTCGACGAAGTAGCAGTGGCTCGAAAAATGGATCCTGTAAAAAACCTTTTGGACCTCTTAGGGTCGGATCGGAAAATAAATTTTGACAAGTTGGTTAGCAAATTCAGTAATTATGGTGAGCCCCTTTCTGCCTACCCTTGGGATACCAGTAGACACCGAAAGGTTATTGAATTGGTAGCAGATAAATCTAATTGGGGAAAATCACTGCCAAAAGGACAAGGCCAGGTAATAGTAGCACATCGTAATTTCTTAACATACGTTGCATGTGTAGTGGAAGTAAAATTTGAAAATGGGAAAATGACAATTCCTGAGGTCCATTATGCTGTGGATTGCGGCAAAGTAATTAACAGAGATCGTGTTATATCTCAATTTGAGGGGGGAGCTATCTTTGCTTCCAGTGCAACCCTCAAAAGTGCTATCAGTTTTAAAAAGGGAAGGGTTCAACAGAATAATTTCAATGATTATCAAGTAGCTAGAATAGCTGATGCCCCTGAAAATATTTATGTGCATTTGGTGGATAGTGAGGAAAGCCCTACAGGAGTGGGAGAGCCACCCGTACCCCCTTTCTCTGCTGCCCTATGTAACGCCATTTACAAAGCGACAGGAAAGAGAATAAGAGAATTGCCTATTCAAAAAGTGTAGTGTGTGAATGATTAATTTTTCTAGGAATTTAAAGCACCGCCTGAAAACGGTGCTTTGTTCATTTATAGGGATATTTTTGGAAAGGTTTGATAATTCTTTTATGAATTTGCAATGAAGTCATTTGATCTTAGTTATTATACAAATAAGTATAAAAAAGGGGGGAAGTTTTGGTTTATTTAATGGATTTCATTCTAAAATGGATTAATTCCACTACATGACCCTTCATTCTAGAATAGGTTGAATACAGTTTAGAACTTCACCTTTTGTACAATAAATAATTTATTTAGAAAAATAAATTACAAACTAAAGAGCTTAAGAGGGGAGGATAGAAAATGAAATCCTAGCCAAATTTTTTCAACTGTGGATTTTTCTTTAAACTGCAGTGCTAACGTCTAATTTTTTAACCTTAAATAATTTAGGTTTGGTAAAAAATAAGCATTGGGCAATTTATACCACTGACCTTTTTGATAGCAGAAGATTTTCTCATGAGATTTCAAGAAGGGTGTTAGAAGAATATTTTCCTGAATTGATTGATAAAAAAGGGGAATTATTTTCCAATGCTATATTGGATCAACTAATTGAAGAAGAAAGTCGTCATGAAATCTTTGAATTAACAGAAAAAGAAATTCGAGGTATCCGAACTTATTCTAGTGGAGAACAAAAGAAAGCTTTATTAGAGTACTTATTAGCCAAGAATCCTGATTTTATTATCCTAGACAGTCCTTTTGATAATTTGGATAAGCAATCTCAGGAAGAATTAAAACAAAACCTAAAAGATTTGGCTGAACGGTTGTCGATCATCCAGGTTTTGAAGCGAAAGAGTGATATGCTTCCCTTTATTAATGAGGTGATCCAGATAAAGAATGACGAAATAACTTTTTTCGGTAGTAGAGAAAAATTTCTTCAACAAGGTGCAGGAGAAGAGAATTTTTTCTTCAAAGGTATTATTCCTTCTCCTGAAAATGCATGCGAGGAAATCCCAAACCCTTTGATAAAATTTACCAATGTTTCAGTAAAATACGAAGACCGTCAAATAGTCAGAGGGATTAATTGGGAAGTGAAAAACGGGGAATTTTGGCACTTAATAGGCCCCAATGGCTCAGGAAAAACTACTCTACTTTCACTTTTAACAGGTGATAACCCAAAAGCTTACGGACAGGATTTGATGTTATTTAGTAGAAAGAAAGGAAGTGGCGAAAGTGTGTGGGAAGTCAAGAAAAACATAGGCTATTTTACTCCTTCTATGACTCAGCTTTTTCGTGGCAGGCACACCTTAAAGCAAATGGTGATTTCCGGATTTATGGATTCTATTGGACTTTATCAAAGGCCTTCCACCTTTCAAAAACAATTGGCTAACCAATGGATAGAGTTATGTGGCTTTTCTCATTTAAAAAGTCAGCCTTTTGTTAAACTCTCAAAGGGACACCAATGTGTGACTATGATTATTCGTGCCATGGTAAAACATCCGCCCCTCCTGATATTAGATGAACCCTCTACAGGATTAGACGATTATCATGCCTCTATGGTAGTGGCTCTGATCAATAAAATAGCCAAGGAAAGTGCAACTTCCATAATTTATGTTTCTCATCGGTCAGAGCCAAAGCTAAAGCCAGAATTCACTTACGAGTTGATTCCTGGTGGTTATGGATCAACGGGAAGGGCTCATGATCATAGGAAAAATTTAATAAATGAAATGTAAGTACCTTAGAGAATTCTAGGGTTCCAAACTTGGTGTTTTTCAAAGGTTCCCGTCCTGATTTGGAAAATAGTTGTTTTATAGCTTATGTTTGGGCCGAACATTTTTGTGTTTAACCAATGGATCTTTTATTCGCAGATGAAAGGGCACCATTGTTTAAAAGTTTGAGAAAAATATTTCCACCTTCCATTATTCTCTCATGAGTCTCCACTTTTTTCTAATCGCAAATTAACAGGCATAAAATATTAACAAAAAAAGCCTTTTAAAACAACTAAAAGGTAGTGAAAATGGCACATTTATTAATAAATTAAAAGCTAACAAAACACAATTTTATATTGAAATAGTTAAATATTATAGGTAATATAATATTTCGTTTCCATTGTTAATCTATCAAAAATTGAATCTATGAAATTAAAAAAAGTGCCTGCAAAAAAGAATAGGAATACTTGGTTACTCTTCACCATTTGGATATCTATTATTTTCATTCTCTTATTAATTAAAATAATCCTCTAAAGGATTGTATAAACTAGGATCTAAATGGGATAATGGATAAAGAGGATAGAAGTTTTTAGGAGGTAAAATGGGGAAGAGGAATTATTTTTTTCCTAAATATAGTTAGGAGAAATTATTCATTACCCCGAATTCTAAAAATGACCAGGGATAAATTACTAGATAACTTTTCTGAAGGTCAACTTTGTAAATCAAAAAACCTTAACTTTTAAAACTTTAGTACTTAGTTCACTTTTAAAATTAATCCATACCCATTTATATATTTCAGACTCTTCAGGAGTTGGTTTCTGTCAGTTATTCCCACAGGCAATTTTTATCCTTATTTTTATTTCAGGAATTTATGTATTTAAACCATTTGAAATAAGAATAGCATCTCTACAGGTACTTTTTGGTTTCTAATGTTTAGTAGGCGGATAAAATCACCGGAATTTTAAAATGAATAAATGATTTATAATTTTAATCCCTACATTCACATTTGACATTGATAATGTGGGGAATAAAATCTTGTTTATAACTTCCAATATGGGTGAAATGAATTATAAGCCTAAGGGAATCAATTTGGCATGAGAATTTATAATCAAGAAGCGAAAATTAATAAAGAAATAGTAGAGGAAGAGAATAGGATAATTAAGGCTTACTTGTCAGGAAGTGGAGAATTTTTCGCCAAAGAAGGTCATAAGCTTCTTTAAAGTGGTAAGGGAAAATGACTATTTTCTAAGACACCATGGAATCTATCTGTTCTTCTGTGAATCTTTTCAAATGAAAAAAGTATTCAATTTTATAGAATATTTAATCATACTATTATTCCTTTTAATAGGTAACCTCTTTCTTTTTGAATGGTTATGTAGACTGCATTATTCCTATAATTCCGAGGGGAGATATTTTGATGAAAAAAGTGGAATAACTTATTCCGCTGATGGTTTACCGGCATATGGAATACTCTCCACTATATTTTTGACCATTGGAAGCATACTCTCTTTCTACTATCTGGCTAAAAAATGGAATAGAAGAATTGAAAAGTCTTCTAAAAAAGTTTTGAAAAAGCCTTCCTGAGCTTTTATTTTAATAGATAAAGTTTGGCACAGGCTTCAGCATCTGATAAGGCTTCGTGGTGATTCAAAGCAATATTATTTCTCTGACAACAGGTAGCCAGGTTGGCAGGTTTGTAACCCTTTTGACGGTAAATCTTCAGAGTACATTCCCATCTAGGAGATAATAAGAGCTCGTCATAATCTAGGGAATAATAAGACATGGTATGAGAGAGCACTCCCCGATCGAAAGCTTCGTTATGTGCTACAATAATTCTCCCTTCTAATCTTTTTTTGATTTCGAAATATATATCCGGAAAAATTGGGGCATCCTCTGTTTCTTTAGGAGTGATACCATGTACATTAATGTTTCTCCAGAAATATGCATTTTCAGGAGGTTGGATCAATGTATAATATTTATCAGTGATTTGACTGTTTTCAACGGTTACTATTCCCACAGCACAGGCACTATTTCTAGCCCCAGTGGCTGTTTCAAAGTCTATAGCGGTAAAATTCATCTTCTAGTAAAAAAACAACAGAAATATCTTTTGATTATATTCCTTCAAAGAACCTTAATTTTTCAGATGTTTCAATTCGAAGGCCAAAAAAATAATCTAATTATATCTTTTCTCAAATTCAAAGTGTAGTTAAAAAATTAAGCAAAAAACCAAAAATCTTCTTTTGGTTGCTTCCCCCACATTTTTAATTGTTCTCTAATTTTAATTTTTGCCTCCGGAGAAGTGACCACAATTATAATTTGCGGATTTTCCAGGTCAGGGATAATATTGAAATCTTCCATTTTAATACCGTATACATCTCTTCCTATTTTATTTGGATTATCACATACCCAATGTATTTCTTCCTTGTATTTTTTAAGGAGTTTAGCCATGTCCTTACCGTTACGTCCCGCTCCCCAAAGTACCAGGGGCCTTTGTGAATTGCGGTCCATTTCATAGAAATAACGTATTTTAAGGTCGAAGTACCGATTATCTTTGTATTCCTCCCAGGTTCGGGAGATACGGTTGGATCGGTCCCGCCAATAATGTAAGACGCTGTCTATTCCAACTACTTTAAGTCCTTCCCGGTAAAATCGAAAACAGAGATCGTAATCTTCTGGGTACACCTCAGGTTCAAAAGCTCCAGCACGGTCGAAATCTTCTTTATGGATGATCCAACAATGGGATGGAATAACACACTCCTGGTATATTTCTTCATAGTGAACACTTCGCTTTGCTACATCATTTAACCAACGTTCATAGCGGCGAAAACCGTCACCTACTTCCCCTTCGTCTACAAAATGTTCTGTTCCTCCAGCAATGATGGTTCCTTTTCCATATTTCTGCCATTCGTTTACTAATAATTCCAATTTGTAATGCGGCATTTTATCATCGGAATCCATGCGATTTATAAGTGTTCCACGGCATTCTTTGTAACCTTCCTTTAAAGTGGGAATGAGCTTGTGTCGCTTGCTATTGAACACCCGTATGCGTTGATCTTTTTTTGCATAATCCTTCAGGATTTCCGAGGTACCATCGCTGGAATGATCATTTACAGCTATTAACTCCCAATGGGGATAACTTTGGGCCAGGATAGAATTTAAACAAGCAGGTAAAAAAGGTGCCGTATCTTTCACGGCCATTATTATAGATACTAAGGGCGTAGATTCTGTAGTTTGGATCATTAAGGAGAAAAAATTAGGGTTCTTTAAAAAATCAATATTTGATTCGCAAATCTTTGGTATTCTCTTGTTTTATCAAAATGGAATTTAAAAAATCCTTCTGAATCAGTTATGGTTTTGGGTGAATGGCTTCAATAATTACAGTCATAAACCTTAATTATGAATGATATCATCGCTTTGACGTTAATTGACTTTTGTTGTAGTATTTAATTGGAATCCCGGGGTTTCAACTTTGAGAATCTTACTTCTGATTAAGTAATGATTATAATTAATCTTCTTGAAACCACACTTCAGGAAGTTTTTCGGTAATTTCAATGGAATCAAAACGAGAGGTTTTTCGACTTCCTACTTTTTTTACCCATTCAGCCATCTGAGCCAGTCCTGTATTTAAGGGGGTGAAAGTTTCTTCCTGAAGGTTGAAAACTTCCTTTATTTTACTGTGATCGGCATAGGCATGCATTACTTCATTTCGGGCTTCTACATACTGAAGTCTACCTTCTTTGCTCATAGCTTCCATGGTAGCTATTGCCAGCTCTTCGATGGTATATTGCTGATCCCCACCAATGTTAAATACCTGATTATAGGCACTATCAGTTTGGACAGATTGAGCGATATAAGGGGCAACATCATCTATGTAACTGAAAGCACGGGTTTGTTTCCCATCTCCAAAAATGGTCAATGGTTTATTTTGTAATAATTGATTCATGAAAATTCCGATCACATTTCTGTAGCGATCGCCGATGTTTTGAAAGGTTCCATAAACATTGTGAGGTCTGAAAATGATGTGATTCAAGCCAAACATATCATGGGCGGATTTTAAATCCAGCTCAATAGCATATTTGGCAATCCCGTAAGGATCCTCCGGTTGAGGTGTGATGGCTTCCCGCATTGGCAAGGTATTGGTGCCATAGACGGCAATGGAAGAAGTAAAGACAAAGCACTTGATATTGTGTTTAACAGACTCGTTGATCAGGTTTACACTACCTATTAAATTATTTTGGTAGTTGAAGTTCCTAATAAAATGGCTTAAACCTTCTGCTGCATAGGCAGCCAGGTGATACACATAGTCAAATTGATATCTTGTAAAAAGCTTCGAGACTAATCTGGCATCTATTATGGAATCTTCTACAAAAATTGCCTCTTTGGGTACATTACTTCTGAATCCCCCACTCAGGTCATCTAGTACTACTACCTCATGATCCATTTTTAGAAGATGATTTACCACATGAGTTCCAATAAATCCGGCCCCGCCCGTAACTAATGACCTTTTCATACTTTATCCCTATTTTCCATAATTTTCTTTTCTGGGACAATAGATTAAAAACCTCTGGAGTCCCCTGCTTCTATTTGTTGGGGCATGAATATACCGGAATAAAGCAGACAGAGCAAATGGCTTGGATTAAAAACAAAAAAGGAAAAGTGGGGCATTTAAAAAAGTGCTGAGAATTAGAAATTAAATGAAAAGTCATATTTACTCGAAAGAAAGACTAATCAAATTACGAAATCATTTTTTGGCGCGGGAAACGGCCCAATAAAAAAAATAAATTGCACCTTATCTGGGATTCTGACTTTTTTTCTACATTTGTCCCTCTGTTGCAAAGCCTTGCGATAGTCGAAAGGTTGTTTTCTAGTATTCATACTTCAAAAAAACATTTTAAAGAATAAAAACATATGGCTAAAGTACTGATTATCGGTGCAGGAGGTGTAGGACGAGTAGTTACTCAAAAATGTGTATCTGTTCCTGAAGTATTTTCAAGCATAATGCTTGCAAGTCGTACTAAATCAAAATGTGATGTAATTGCTCGTGAAGTTGGGCAAGGTAGGGTGGAAACCGCACAAGTAGATGCGGATAATGTACCGGAATTGGTGGAGCTTATTAATCAATTCAAACCTGAATTGGTGATTAATGTAGCCCTCCCATATCAAGATTTAACGATCATGGATGCCTGTTTAGAAACAGGAGTGCATTACTTGGATACAGCTAATTATGAGCCAAGAGATGAAGCCAAATTTGAATACAAATGGCAGTGGGCTTATCAAGATAGATTTAAGGAGAAAGATTTAACCGCCATTTTGGGGTGTGGATTTGATCCCGGTGTAACTAGCATATTTACTTCTCACGCTGCCAAACATCATTTCGATGAAATTCACTACCTGGATATTGTAGATTGCAATGGTGGTGACCATGGAAAAGCATTTGCCACGAACTTTAATCCAGAGATCAACATCCGTGAAATTACCCAAAAAGGAAAGTATTGGGAAAATGGACAGTGGGTAGAAACAGAACCTTTTGAATTTAGGAAGGAGTTGAATTATCCAAATATTGGTAGCCGAAGCTCTTATCTTTTATATCATGAGGAATTAGAATCTTTGGTTAAGAATTTCCCAACGATAAAACGGGCACGTTTTTGGATGACCTTTGGAGATGAGTACCTTACTCATTTACGTGTGATTCAGAATATTGGAATGTCCCGCATTGACTCTGTTAAATATAAGGGCGTGGATATGATTCCTCTGGAGTTCCTAAAGGAAGTGCTTCCTAATCCAGGTGATTTAGGTGAGAATTATACAGGAGAGACCTCTATAGGTTGCAGAATTAGAGGAATAAAAAATGGAAAGGAAAAAACCTATTACATTTGGAACAATTGTAGTCACCAAAAGGCGTTTGATGAAACTGGAGCTCAAGGTGTTTCTTATACGACAGGTGTGCCAGCTATGTTAGGTGCAAAGATGTTGTTGACTGGCCAATGGAAAAAACCAGGGGTATTTAATGTGGAAGAATTTAACCCTGATCCTTTCTTAGAAAAACTGGGTGAATATGGTTTGCCTTGGCATGAGGAATCCAATATAGATATTGAAGTTTAATAATTAATTAGGAATTAAGAATTGGAGATTTTGGAAAGTAGTGATTATATGCTGACAATATTTCCAATTTTTAATTCTTAACTTTTAACTCTTTTTCATGGATTACGATCAAATTCCCTCCCCTTGTTTTGTGCTGGATGAGGCTTTGTTGAGAAGAAACCTTGAATTGATTTCCAAGGTGCAGGAGGAAGCAGGAGTTGATATTATTTTGGCATTCAAAGGTTTTGCCATGTGGAGTGCTTTTCCTTTGGTGAAGGAATACCTGAAAGGGGCTACTGCCAGTTCCTTACATGAAGCCAAGCTGTGTTTTGAGGAAATGGAATGTTTGGCTCATGTCTATTCCCCAGCCTATTTACCGGAGGAATTTGAAGAATTGATGAGTTATAGCAGCCATATCGTATTTAATTCCATTGGGCAATACGAACAATTTTACCCCTTCACTCAAACGTCTGCTCACCCTATTAGTTGCGGCCTTCGGGTAAATCCAGAGTATTCCGATGTGGATACAGATCTTTATAATCCCTGTTCCCCTGGTTCACGACTAGGGATTACAAAAGAGAAATTTCCCTCCATTTTACCCAAAGGAGTTGAAGGGCTTCATTTTCATGTGCTTTGCGAGTCTGACTCCTATGGTTTGGAAAAAGCACTTAGGGGTTTAGAAGAGCGATTTGGAAGCTACCTGCATCAGGTGAAGTGGGTAAACATGGGGGGAGGTCATTTAATGACTAGGAAAGATTACGATACGGATCATTTGATTCAGCTATTAAAGGCTTTTCAAGAAAAATATCAAGTTAGGGTTATTCTGGAACCAGGAAGTGCTATTGCCTGGGAAACGGGCATTCTTAAGGCCCGTGTTTTGGATATTGTGGAAAACAAAAAAGTGAAAACAGCCATTCTAGATGTTTCTTTTACGGCTCACATGCCTGACACTTTAGAAATGCCTTATAGGCCTAGTATTGAAGGAGCAAAAGAACCCCATGAAAATAGTGAACACCTTTATCGTTTAGGGGGTATAAGTTGTCTTTCGGGCGATTTTATGGAAGAATATGATTTTGGAAGAGCATTAAAAGTTGGAGATTCTATCCTTTTTAAAGATATGATCCACTACACTATGGTAAAAACTACTACTTTCAATGGGGTTAAACATCCTTCCATAGGAATTTGGACAGAAAACCAACAATTTAAATTAGTGAGGGAATTTTCTTACCATGACTTTAAAGGTAGGTTATCCTAAGAGGTAGGAAATTTTAAACTGGAGAAATTTATTTTTCTCCAGTTTTCTCTATTAGCAGTGTGATATTTTATTGTAGATTATCGGCTAATTGGATTATTAAATACAATTAATTTTCTTGAACTGGAATCTTGATCAAAATAAATTGAGGTTTCTATTCATGCACCTGACAAGCTTCTAGTATATTTCCATCCGGATCGTAAAAATTGAAAAAGGTAATCACTCCATCTTTTGTCACTTCATCGGCCTGGACTCCCTTTTCAGTTAAAGCTGCACGAGCTACTTTAGCATCTTGTGTTCTAAAAATAGGATAAGAAGCCGTGCCCTTATTTTGATTAATGGGTTCGCTGGTTTGCCAAAGGGTCAAACTTGTTGGACCTCCCGTGTCCAAAACCACGAGTTTTGCTTCCATATCCTCCCAAATTGTTTTTAATTCTAATTTTTTTTCATACCAGGTTTTTGATTGTCCAATGTCTTTCACCCGCATGATTATGGTATCAATTCCTTGTAAAGCTTTTTCTTTTGTT
>NZ_SMMB01000100.1 GCF_009711365.1 Xanthovirga aplysinae
AACTAAAACCGACAATTCTACAGTAGCTGATGTAGTTACAGTTTATTCTCAAGACTCAGGCGAATGTAATGAAGATTGTCCAGAAGAAGCACATGAAGAAAGTTTTGAAACGACAGGCACCGGCCTTGAATCGATAGATCTGTGAATAAAAAACTGTAGAGTATGAGGGCTCTACAGTTTCATCAGGTTTTAACAAACTAAAAATTCATTCTTAAGAAATCTCAAGATAGGGAAAGAACCTAATTTTTCACTTTCACTTCTTGGACTATTTGAAAAATCAGACCATGGGTAAAAACTAATTAAAGAGAAAGGCCTTCACTTAGATGGTCTTATATAAAAATCCATAT
>NZ_SMMB01000128.1 GCF_009711365.1 Xanthovirga aplysinae
AGCCACCTACTCGATTATAAGCTGGTTATTCTTTAGCCTTTAATGTTTTTATTTCTTCCTCTAAATTTTTAAGCTTTTTGGATTGCTCTTGATATGCTTCGTTTTGATTTTTAATTTGTTTATTTTGCTCAATCACATAAAGAGTCAGTTCTTCGATTTTTTGAAGCAATTTAGCATCCATATCCCCTAAATTTATTCCTTCTTTTTCCACCTCTTCAGCTGAAGGAATGTCTGGTAAATGTTTATTTATGGAGATAAAATTTTCTAGGCTGGAAAGGGAAGGTAACTCGTAGTTATCTTCGAAAACAAAATCAGCCCAATAATTAGCCTTTACCTGTATTTCTTCAGCTCCTATTTTCCCTTTGACAGCTAGTTTAAAGCCACGGGGCTCTGTTGTGCCAATTCCAACGTTTCCTTGATTGTT
>NZ_SMMB01000370.1 GCF_009711365.1 Xanthovirga aplysinae
AATACTAACAACAGACAAGAAGCTAACATGGCCCAAGAGATGATGGGTAATATCATTACATTTAGTAATGTTATTGACGGTTCTAGAAACGATTGGAACAGTCAATCCCTTGATGCTTTTCAGACGGGAATGTTCAATGGAATGAATGAAAATAACTTAATTGATGGTAATAACAATGATGGAAATAAGCAGTTAGTGACTGCCTATCAGAATGGTACGGACCACGATGTTTCAAGTAATAACCAGATAATGGGTAATAATAATAGTCACAATAGAGCAAGGGTTTTTGTTCTTCAATTTGATGAGAGCCATCGACATGTAGGAAATAATGATATTATCGGTAATGGCAATAGCTGGAACAAGCAAAGTACTGTTGCTATTCAGTTTGGCCTAGATCAAGACCATGATTTAAACAACAGAATTGTTGGCAATAATAATAGTGATAATAAACAAAGTACTTTCGGCCTGCAGGTGGGACAAACTCATGATCATGACAATAATAATCGGATTACGGGTAATCGTAATAGTAATAATAAACAAAGTTCTTTTAGCCTACAATTTGGAAGCCAAAATGAGCACGAGACTAATAGTGACATAAGTAACAACAATAATCACCAAAATAGCCAACAAGCTTTTAGCATTCAGCTGGGAAACCTACATGACTTTTTAAGTAATAATAGCATTTCCAGCGGAAATAATAATAGAAACTTGCAAAGGGCTGTAGGTCTGCAATTGGGAGTGCTCAATGATATTGAAAATAATAATAGAATTGGGAACGGTAGTAACAACAATGAAAATATTCAGCAGGTAATAAGTGCACAATTCGTTACTTTAAATGATGTCCTAAGGAATAATATCATTGAGGGGAATAACAATAACTACAATGTTCAAGCATTGGGAGCAGTTCAGTTTGGTGCTTCAAATATAGCCAACGACAATAATAGGATTGAGGGCAATGGCAATGAGGGGAACTGGCAAATTGATATAGCCTTAATGGATGGCCTTATGAATATGAACCAAGACAATAACTTAATAATGGGTAATAATAATGATGACAATTTTCAGCTGTTGATAGGTCTCCAGGATGGGAATTTTAATGAGTTTTTGAGAAATAACCATATTATTGGAAATAACAATAACAACAACCCTCAAGTCATGGCCGTAATACAATCTGGCAACGGAAATAGTTGTAATGATAATAATATCATTAATTAAAATGGGTTTCATTTCCCTTAGCTAATAATAGGAACTTTTAAGTTGCAAGTCCTCCAATGGGGCTTTGCAACTTTGGGTTA
>NZ_SMMB01000397.1 GCF_009711365.1 Xanthovirga aplysinae
AGAATAACCTAAAACATGGTGAACTTTATCCAACAATTTCTGGTATGCTGAATCTCCAAGGTGAATAATGTTTTTAAATTCCAGGAAAATTCGTTCGATCTGGTTTGGAGTTGTCAATAAAATCAGATTGCGGATTTTATAATTACTTTCTGACAGGGCAAATGTGGAAACAGCTGAACCAAAGGAATGGGCGACCACCGAAAAGGGATCCTTTGGAGAAATTTCATTAATGACTTTCAGTAGGGCTTCTTTGCAAATAATGAGGTTGGTGTGTTTTAGTTTGGAGTATCCATGTCCCGGTAAGTTTAGGGCTATCACTCTATAACCTTCTTTTACCAAATCAAATCCAATGGCCGATAAACTTCCGGCATTAGATTCCCAGCCATGAACAAGAAAGACTAGTTCCCCTTCTGAATTTCCTAATTCATAACAATCAATATCCTCTAGGTGGAAAGAAACTTTAAAATGTTTGGCTTTTTGATAAAACCCTAATTCATTTTTTCTAAAAGCCTTCTTTTGTGGTTTTTGAAATAAAAAGAAGGCTCTTTTTGCTGCAAGAGATGGCCAAAGTATGGAAAGTATTGTGTAATAACTTCTCAATAAGAATAGGTATAATTTCATGATTTTTTGTTTTATACCAATTGGTATATTTTTGAGTAAAAAAAATTATTTTTTTAGTTCTAATTCAATCATCTTATCTACATGATCCATCATATCGGATAAGTAAGTACTGTCATTCATGGTGGAGGTCATAAAAGCAGCTCCTTCTATCCAGGCAAATATCCTTCCGGCGTATTTTTCCGGGTCAATGTTTTCTTTTATTTCATGGCAGTCTATACCTTTCTCAATTATTGTTTCTATAGATTTTTTTAATTTGAGAATAATTTGTTTCACCCGCTGCGTCAGTATGGAGTTCTGGTGTTTTGAATCCACAGCGATATTTAGAATTGGGCAACCTCCCAAGACAGTGGAATAATCCGAATAATTCCTGTAGAATTCTGTTAAGGCCTTTAATTGGGCTATAGGAGAAGTATGCTGTTGCATTTTTTTGCCTATGTCTCCGAACAAAATTCGGGCATTGTGATTAAATGCTTCTAAAGCCAGCTCTTCCTTATTTTCAAAATTGCCATACACCGCCCCTTTGGTTAAACCGGTTACTTGAGTAATATCAGCCATACTTGTCCCCACATAGCCCTTTTGATTAAAAACTGGGGCCACTTTTTCCAAAATATATTTTTTTGTATACGCTGATTTTGAGGGCATTTCAATTAGTTTTTTACAAACATAGTAAAAATATACCAATCAGTATATTTTTTTATTCCTTTTTTCTGCATAATTCCTGGGCTTATTAAAAATAGAGTTTTCCTGATATTCACTAGGTCTCTGCTAGTTCTGGTTAATCCCTTTTTT
>NZ_SMMB01000130.1 GCF_009711365.1 Xanthovirga aplysinae
AAACAGTGATTCCTGTAGCAAGGGTCATGTATGGATTTGGTGGAGGTGCAGGAGCTAAGCAAAAAGAAGGGGGTAACAAGGAAGATAGTGGCTTGGGGCTAGGAGGAGGAGTAGCTGCTTGTCCGGAAGGGTTAGTGATTGTTGATGAGCGAGGGGCGCAATTTGTAAGTTATAAGAAAAAAGCTCAATTATTAATGGTAGCGGGGACAAGCTTCATGGTTGGCTATTTGGTTGGTAAGATATTTTTAAAACTTTCATGAAGAAATCTTTGGCGGTAAAAATGAAGAAAAATGTGTGGTTTTTATCACTTTTGAATCAGTTTTTTTTGGAAGAATTCTATGTACCGCTATTTCAACAATAAAGGCAGGAAGGGGAATGGATACCTTTAAATTCGTCTAAATCAATTATTTTCTGAAGAAAAAAAAA
>NZ_SMMB01000386.1 GCF_009711365.1 Xanthovirga aplysinae
TAGATCCTAAATATAAGCAAATTCCATTTTCTGTAGAATATTCTTATGAGGTGACTCTAAATGGTTATTTATCCTTTCCTGCCTGGTATCCTCAAAATGTTTATAATGTATCGGTGAAAGAAGCTTCTCTTGAATTAAGAGTCTCTGCCAAGGAGGAAGTTCAAACAAAGGAAATTAACGGATTACCAAAAGCCCAAATTACATTTGATCAGAATGGACAAGTACTATATAAGTGGAAGGTTTTTGATTTGCCTCACTTAGAGAAGAAGGCATTTAATTTAGCATTAGAAGAGATATCTCCAGGGCTTTTAATATCTCCTACCCATTTCCAATTAGATGGTTATATAGGAAGTTTTATAAGTTGGAGTGAGTTTGGGAACTGGTATGCTAAATTAAACTCAGATAAAAGTGAATTATCAGCTGAGACAAGAAAATATTTGGATGAAATAAGTCATTCCCTAATTGATCAAAAAGAGTTAGTGAAGGCTATTTATCATTATATGCAGAGCAGGGTTCGATACGTTTCCATACAATTAGGTGTTGGAGGCTTTAGATCGATACCGGCAGATGTTGTAGATCAGACATCATATGGGGATTGTAAAGCATTGAGTAACTATATGAAAGCTATGCTGGATTATGTGGGAATTAAATCAAATTATGTATTGATAAGAGCAGGAAAGGACAGTCCTAATATAAATTTCGACTTTCCTAATAATCAATTTAATCATCTGTTTTTAGCAGTTCCTTTTGAGAATGATACTATATGGTTAGAATGCACCAGCCAACTAACCGAGCCGAATTATTTAGGGACATTTACTGATGGAAGAAATGCTCTTTGGATTGAATATGGAAATAGTAAGATTATTAAAACTCCTTCTTATAAGGCGTCTAAAAATAAAACTACCACCTATGCAACTCTTAAACTGGATGAGTATGGAAATGGCGGTTTTATCATAAAAAATTTAAAAGGAGGAATTTATTATGATGATTTTATTAAATATAAAAGCGCCAATAAAGATGGAAAATTAAAGCTTGATTATGAGAAATTTCCCTTTTTAAACTATGAAATTCTTTCATCTTCTGTGGAAAAAGTAAAAGATTCTCTTCAATATGAAGAGCATTATAAATTAAATATAGAGAATATAGCTCAGAGATCATCCAATGGATTGATTTTACCGATTAATCTATTGGAGCCTTTAGAAAACATACCAGCCTCTGTTTCTAAGGATAATATAATTGATATTAGACGGGGGTATTCCTTCGATGAAGAAATTAAAATAGAGGTACCACAAGGTTTTTCATTCAAATTTTTACCTAAACAGGGTGAGATTGAAGGTGAATTTGGAAGGTAC
>NZ_SMMB01000179.1 GCF_009711365.1 Xanthovirga aplysinae
AACTTGTTCAAAAAGTTTTCTTTCGTGTAGTCTGCTTTTTCTAAATTCCATAAATTCTATTCTAATAGGTTTAATATAAAAACCTCCCCAATTATTGGGTCGTACAATTTCTATATTTTCTAACTCTACTTTCTTTTCTTCAAAATGCTTTTGCATATCCGGTATATCCTGAATTTCTTGCCCTTGCTCAAAAGCGGCAGATACAATTTTTGAGTCCCGACTCCTTTGCTTAAAGTAAATTTCGGCATCAGATTTCGAGATCTTTGATACATCTCCTTGTATTCTAATCTGTCTTTCTGTAAAAGTCCACCAAAAGGAGAGCGCAGCTTTTGAATTATTTTTTATTTCTATTCCTTTTCTTGAATTCAATGACCCCGTAATTACAAACGATTCGTTTGTAATCTCTTTTAAAGAAACAAATCTAGAATTTGGGTATCCATCTAGTCCATTAGTAGACAAACAACACGCATCAGGTAATTTCAAATTGCTAAGCTCCTTTTCCTTAGAAAACCATTTCTCAAACAGCGATATAGGGTTCATTTTTTTGTTTGTTTTTTTACATTGCATACAACGGTCCGGCTGGCTGCTGTGCTTTTTTC
>NZ_SMMB01000389.1:0-539 GCF_009711365.1 Xanthovirga aplysinae
AAGTTTTGTAACTTCCCTAGAGAATGAAAAAGCGAAAACAGCAAAAGGGGGAGGTAGGGGAGATGGTTCCGATGGATTATGTAAAGAGGAAGCTACCATTTACAATGATCCGATGAATCCAAAAAAGGATAATTGTTAGTTTAATATCAAACACAGGGCATTATTCAAAACCAACCCTTACCAAGTGTAGGGGTTGTTTTATTTTTCAACCGTTTTTTGTGACAATTTCACCTATTTACGTTTTGGAATTAATCCTTAATTTTCCTTATGGCCTCTTTAATTTCTTTCAACCTTTCGGTTATGTATTCCCTTGCCGCAGGTGTCTGGGCACCCTCCCAATCAGAGAGATCTTCCTCTAACTTCTTTTTTTCTTGTTCTAAAATCCAAATGGCGTAATTCATAGTTTTAATTATTCCTTTTATCTAGAGAGTGGAAGTAATTAAACACAAGAATCTATCTCAACCTGAATTCTATAAGATTCCTCCAAAGATATATTTAACATAGATGCTGTTTCCAGAATGTCTTTCAACTTTCCCAAA
>NZ_SMMB01000389.1:549-1376 GCF_009711365.1 Xanthovirga aplysinae
TTTGTTGTGTCGTACCGGTCAAGGCAGTGCATAAGGTAGGGGTAAATATGACTTGCTGGACATTCGAAATCATCTGCTAATTGTCTTAGTCTGAATTTAAGTGTCGTTGGTAAATATGGAACTTCCTCTTTCGGTAAGGTCTTTATCTTTTTTTTCATGGTTCTTTTCCTTTATTAAGCTTTGAGCTTCCTTGATCTGTTCATCCAGCCATGCATCTATCTTTAACCTTTTGCTAAATTGCCACCATTTCACGCCTTTTATTTTCTCCTGATAGGTTTGAAAAATGGCAGAGATTGATTGACTGGAATTTTCCTTTTTCATTTTGTATTCCTTTATCTGTAACCAGCCAAAATCCAGCTCTTACCCCAAAATCCAACTGTTAAGGAAAATTCAAAGAAGGGGGGTGTGTTGTCCTGGCTTAATACGTATTCAAATTGAATAGAAGGGACAATTGATTTCTTTTCCCTCTCCTCCGTGTAAGCTTCAATAGTAATTTTCTTAGTGATTAGCTTAAAAGTTGTATCTGTCATGGTTAAAAGAATTTAATAATTAAAAGTGTTATTTCCTAAATTCTTTGTCTTAAAGGGCATTCACTTTCTTCTCTACGTCTTGCTTTCTCTGCTTCTCCTTTTTAGCTTCTTCAGCTATCATTTGCATTATTTTAAGGTTATCACTTGTCCCACTTACCACCATAGAAACATAGCCATTTGACTTTCCCACTTTTTCTGCCACCTTCTTAATCGCCCCATGCGGTAAATGCATTTTCAATTTTTGAGCTGTTTTTCGTTTTGTCATGATCATGATAATTTTTCTAGGTTTTGATTCAT
>NZ_SMMB01000292.1 GCF_009711365.1 Xanthovirga aplysinae
AAAGCTTCATAAAATTCATTTATAGAAGTTTTCAAATTTAATGGATTGGCTGCACAGTTAAACTACGACTTCTTAGATAGGTGGAAGTAATGGATATAAGGTGGATATACCACATATGTGGTTTACACGGTTGTTAGCTACAAGTTCAAAAAAGAAATGAGTAAAATCCAAAAAATCGAAAATCACCTTAAGGACTCTAAATATTCTGAGCATATAATTAATGGAATAAAAGCCATTTTAGCGAATTTTCCTGTTGGAAGTGGAATTGCCTCCTTAATGTCTGATTATATTCCGTCACAACGGGAATTAAGACTTATGGAGTTCACTGAAAATATTGCCAGAGATTTATCTGAACTTAAGGAAGAAATAAATGAAAACTATCTGAGGTCAGATGAATATGCTTTCATTTTTGAAAAATGCTTCAAAGGTGCAGTTGAAAGCTATCAAAAGGAGAAAATAATTGCTTTTAGGGCTGTTTTAGTCAACTCATTAATTGATGTTGAAAAAACTCAAACTGAAAAAGAATATTACTTAAACCTTGTTGATAACCTTTCATTGTTACATATACAAGTTTTAAGTTTTCTGGCTTTTCCTAGGAAGTACTTAGAATTAAATGGACTAGATGACTCAATCGTTTCAGGGGGATTTGGTACATTTTTTCCAAAAGTAATTCCTGATGCTAATGTTGAAATTATCAAATTAGCATTTAAGGACTTGTATAACTATGGCTTTACAAATACTGATAGTAGTATATTTCACACTATGACAGCTAGTAGCGGTTGGAGTTTATTAGGAAATAGAGTCTCAGAAAATGGACGGAATTTTATAAATTTCATTTCATTGCAGTAATAAAAACTAGTAGCTAACAATATTTATGAAATCATAGCCGCGCAAGGCCATCAGCACGGCCCAAACTACGCTTCATACATGGGCCGTTACTCAAAGAATGTATTTTCTTCTGAAAATCATAGTCCCTTTTTTTTGTCTGCCAACTCTCTGTGAAAAG
>NZ_SMMB01000067.1 GCF_009711365.1 Xanthovirga aplysinae
ACAAGGCTCTTTGTGTTCCAGTATATCTTATTTTTATTCAGTGTGGTTACTTTCTCAAGATCATTTCCTATTTGTTGGTTGGCCTGCACAATAAATGATTTTTTATCCCCAGGGTATTTAACCTGAACACGTCCTTCAACAACTCTTACAGCTGTGGCTTTGTTTTCTAATGCCGTAACGTAGAATTTTGTCCCCAAAACAGTGATTTCCGCATTATTAGTTTTAATAATAAATGGATTTTTTGGGTCGCTGCTTACATCAAAGTAAGCC
>NZ_SMMB01000220.1 GCF_009711365.1 Xanthovirga aplysinae
GAAAGTTTTTCAAAAAATCAGTTTCACAATCTCCCCACTGGAACGGTTCAATGTTCCCAGTTTTAATCAATTCGTTTAATTGAATCTTCATTTTGTTAATGCTTTACAAAGCCCGGCTGGCTGCTGTGCTTTTTAGCGTCGGCTTTTTCGCGCGTTGGAAAAGCATGGCAGCTCGCCATTGTTATAGGCTTTTTATTATTTTTTCATTTGATCTAAATTTTCCTAGTCCTAGAAGATCAAATAAATCTATGTCATTTCTTTTATTCATTCCAAACTCTAGAAGAATCGAATTAATTGCTCTTTCTGCAGGAGGTTCATCAATATATTTATAGTTTTTTTCGTCCCAATATGTTTTAGTGGATGTAGGGCCAGATACAATGTTTCCTTTTGAATATAATATCGCTGATTGTACTCCAATCCCTCCGAAGTATTTAATTTCAATGTATCCAATTTTATCAATGTATGAATTTTCTTTTAGAACTAACTCAATGGATTTACTTAACATATTAAACTCTTCATGAGCCATTTCACTTCCTGAGTCGGCCAATTCATCCATATCATCAATTAATTTTTCAGTTAAAGGTATTAGGCAAAACCCTTCGGCAAGATTTACTTTATGTGCATGAATCCAACTATCAGACAGTTCACTAATTACATTCTCTTTTCCAATAAAACACTGTATATATTGTTCCATTTTAATTGCCTATAACGGCCGATGTATGCTTTGTTGGCATC
>NZ_SMMB01000272.1 GCF_009711365.1 Xanthovirga aplysinae
AGCTAGTCGCCTAAATGATTTTATAAAATGTGATTGATCATAGAACCCATAATTTAAAGCTAATTGGGTCAAATTATTTGCTCCTGAAACATAAACGATCTGGTCTGCAGCCCTTCAAATCTTAATTATTGTAAAATACTCCTTAGGAGATAGTCCCATAAGGCTTTGAAATTTTTTCTCAATATTTCTCTTAAAGCTTGTCAAAAATGATTTAACTAGAAGGTTAATGATTAGAGAAAAACCGACCAAAACACTTCCTAACCTAAAGAATTACTTACTTTCAAATAGGCTTTTCTCATATCCTCACTCTAAAAAATATAACCTAATTTAAAGCCCCAACTCAACAAGAAATAGAAAAACAGGTTAATTCTTCACATTTCTTAAAAAATCCTCCGTCTTTCCTATTGTACCATCCGATCCCATTATATATTAGTTAAATTTATCAATTTCAAATCCCCTCTATTTTCATACGCATCTCTATTAAATGTTTATTAAAACCTGCTTTCTCATAGGCTCGGATGGCAGAGTTATTGTCGTTATAAACATCTAAACGTACCTCATTTACCCCTTTAACTAAGGCCCATTCTTTTAGTTCCCCCATAATTTTTTGATTAATTCCTTTCCCTCGGAATTCAGGCTTAACATACATAAATCCCAGATAAGCATATTTTTCATGCTTCAAATAAGACTTAGAATCATTAAGACTAACATAGGCCGAACAAATAATTTCATCTTTAAATACTCCCACTATAACCTCCGTATTCCTGGATTGAATCATCTCTCTCAAATCATAATAATTAATTGGATCCGGCTTTAAGGTTGGATCAAAAGGGCGCTCTGCAGCGATGATTGCCTGTTCAAATTTATATAAAGTCGGCAAATCCTCTAAAGAAGCTTGTCTGAATTTGATTTCCATCATTTAAGCAAAAATTAAAAGAGCTATGTCAAAAAA
>NZ_SMMB01000208.1 GCF_009711365.1 Xanthovirga aplysinae
TTCTTTTATTAATTTATCCTCATAATAGCCGGTACATACAATAGTGGCAGAACTTGTTGTTTCTGCTACCCAGAAATTAGAGTTTGAAGTGGCGGTTTTTCCATTTTTATCTATTTGGGAAATGACTGTACCTGCAAAATGACGTTTGTTATTGGTGATACCTGAACCGTGCCATCTTTCCAGTTTCTTGCGGATTTCATCATGACCTGTAGCAATGCCGAAAGGACTTTCATAAACTCCGTTTTTAGCAAAAGTATTCACGTAGCCTTCATTGTCATGCAAATCGACATAAGCCAGATAGCTGTGAAGTAATTCCCGGATTTCCATTTGATCCTTAACATGTCCCTTTTTAGAGCTTTTATTTTTTTGTGCATTACTAGGCGTAACCTTAAAAGAAGTTATCGCTAAAAGCATTATAAAAATAAGTATTCTGAATTTTTCACCCTTTAATTCGCTCAATCGCAACATAGTTTTGTTTTTTAATTTGATAAAAAAATTAAGTTTGTTTTAAAAAAGTGGGGCCTAAATAAGTCTAAAGCAGCTGCCCCACTTTTCAGGTATTCCATTTTTATTTTTTCCAGTCTACGGCATTAAAGTATTCTACCCACTGGTCGATAGGTGCACTTGGGTCTAAAAAGTGTTTACGGTGAAGGATTTTCCACTCTCCGTCTTCTTTTATTAAT
>NZ_SMMB01000408.1 GCF_009711365.1 Xanthovirga aplysinae
TTCTTATCTTTACGTTCAAGTGATTTTTAACTTTTACTGTAGTAGCAATGCCCCTAAAATTAAATACCTTAGCACCTGATTTCTCCCTACCTTCCACTTCGGGAAGAGATTTTAGTTTAAGTACTGACCAAAAGGGAAAACCTTGCATCCTTTATTTTTACCCTAAAGATTTCACCCCCGGATGTACAAAAGAAGCCTGTGAGTTCAGAGATTCCTTTCATTTTTTTAAGGACTTAAACATTGACATTTATGGAATTAGCAAAGATGACATGGTTTCACATCTTAAATTTAAAAAGGCCCATAATTTACCCTTTGAATTATTGTCTGATCTTAAGGGAAAGGTTGCCAAAAAATATCAAGCCCAACTTCCCATTCTTAAACTAACAAAGAGAATAACTTATTTGCTAAATGCAAATCATCAAATTTCAGCTGTATATGAAGATCTCTTTGGAGCCAAAAAACATATTCAAGAAATGATCCAAAAAGTAAAAAACTAAGGAATAATTAAATAATGAATGGTGAATAATGATCGAAAACATCCTAGATCATTATTCATTTTTAAAGACTTTTCCTCTCCTCTTTCACAATTTGGCCATCCACTATTTCTAATTTTCTATCAGCCATAGCCGCCAACTCCTTATTATGCGTCACAATAACGAAGGTTTGATTGAACTTATCCCTTAATTTAAAAAATAATTGATGAAGCTCATCCGCATTTTTAGAATCGAGGTTTCCACTAGGTTCATCAGCAAAAATAATATCGGGGTCGTTTATCAATGCCCGGGCCACGGACACTCTTTGCTGTTCTCCTCCAGAAAGCTGGGAAGGTTTATGATCTGCCCTTTCTTCCAATCCTAAAAGCTTTAACAGTTCCAAAGCCTTCCTTCTACTACCTTCTACATCCTGCCGCCCTATAAATGCTGGAATACAGATATTCTCCAGGGCTGAAAATTCTGGAAGAAGGTTATGATTTTGGAAAATAAACCCTATGTGTTTGTTACGGAATCGAGCAAGTGGAGCATTTCTTAAATGACGAACATTTACCTCGTTCACAATCAAATCTCCAGCATCTGCACGGTCCAGGGTTCCCAAAATATGTAATAAAGAACTTTTTCCTGCTCCACTAGCACCAACAACGGAAACTACTTCCCCTTTACCTATCTGTAAATCAATACCTTTTAAAACTTGAAGATCACCGTACGATTTTGTAATGCCTTTTGCTTCCAGCATGCTTTTCGACTCCATTTTATTATTTCCTCCCAAACTTAGAAAAATATGACCGAATAAATAAAGGTATATTAAAAAAAGCGTCTTTTGTCCACTCAGCGCTTCTTCATTCTGCTTCTCAAGAAAAAAGTACTGAATTCTTAATTAGAAACTCAGAATTTTGGAGATTTGACATCCTGAAGACAAAACATATTAAAGAAGAAAAATCTTGGAGAGGCAAAATCTTACCACTTTATAGG
>NZ_SMMB01000275.1 GCF_009711365.1 Xanthovirga aplysinae
ATTGGCAGTAATTTGCCTTATCAAATTCCATTCCTCTAAATCCAATTCTTAATTTGTCATGGACAAAAATGCTCATTTCTTATGATCAAATGACCAGAGAGATTAACGCCATTATTTTATTGATACTATTTGCAATTAATTGTTCATTTGGGCAAAATTCTGTTCAGGGGGACAAGAGTAGGACATTGGTCTTTGGAAGTTCTGACAATCATCTTCCCTTTACCTTTATAGATGCAGATGGTAACCCGAATGGTTTTTATGTAGATCTTTTAAGGGAAATTGGAAAAGAAATTGGATATGAATTTCAAATTGTTTTAATGGACTGGGATGAGGTTTATTATCAATTTCTCAATGATTCTTTGGACGTTTCTACTTTATATTTTGATGAAAGTCGGGCAGGTTATGCAGAGTTCTCAGAAACAGTTTCAATTGTGGATCAAATGATAATTGTAAGGAAATCCTCCCCGTCTATAGTTAGCCTCGAGGATTTATCCGGCAGACAAGTTGTTGTGCAAAAGAAGTCTTTTCTAGAGGAAAATTTGGAAAGGGATTACCCGGAAATAGTTGTTAGAGGTGTGTCCTCTCAACCGGAGGCTCTTAAACTTTTGGCAGAGGGGAAATATGATGCTGCAATCGTAGATGAATTTCTAGCCCAACAGCTAGCATTGGATGAATCTTATAAAAACTTAGTATTAACTGGCCCTCCTGTTTTACCACAATTACAAACTTTTGCTGTAAAAAAGGGGAATTCTGAATTGATAGAAAAAATCAATGATGGTTTGGAACAATTGAGAGAAAAGGGAATTTATTTGGATCTTTTTTCTAAATGGTTTTCTGTTTACCAACCAAAAAAAAGTCCCTGGTCTGTTTTCCTAGAAAGATTTTTGAAAGACATTGTTCTGGGATTTATGCTCATTTTATTCATTGTGGCAATATCTATTTATAGTTTAAGGAGAGCGGTG
>NZ_SMMB01000412.1:0-925 GCF_009711365.1 Xanthovirga aplysinae
TACTATGCAAATTTAGCAGGAGATAAAGGAGGAGAAACATACGGGGGGATAAGTAGGGTTTATTGGCCAGAATGGAGGGGGTGGCGCATCATAGATGAATATAAGAATAAATATGGCCCTCTAACAAATAACCAGCGCATTGATAATAGTGAACTTGATCGACAAATAAAAGATTTTTACTACTCAAATTTCTGGGTAAAAATTTATGGGAATTTTATTCTGGATAACTACATCGCTACTACCATATTTGACTCTTATGTTAATGCTGGAATTAATGGCATCAGACCTGTCCAAAAAGCTGTAAATATTATAGGAAAAACAATAGTTGTAGATGGAATTATGGGTCCGGAAACCTATGGAGCAATCAATGACCTTATTAATGAAGGAAAAGCTGTTCCCCTGTTTGATACGATAAAGAAGAAACGGGAATCCTATTACATCTCTATTGCTAAAGGATCTAATGTGCAATTCCTTAAGGGGTGGTTAAATAGGGTAGATGGGTTGCCATCTCCAAAAGTGTAAGCACGTTTTCTTATATTCACTTATTTTTCTTGAAAAATCCACAGTAAAAAGTAGAGCTGCTGCCTTTTTACGGCCAAAAAGTAAATGGAAAAATTCTTCAAAAACCTTAAATTCCTAAGCTATGAGTTAAAAAGAAAAAACACTAGGAGTAGCCCATTAAGGCAGATACGGTCAAATTAAACCAATAATTGATGAGGCTGTTCCACAATACTAATGATCATGAAAATTGTAGGTCTTTTTTCCAATGATTAAAAAAACAACAAATAGACTTCAAAATGTATTATTTGTTTATGATACGTAAGATCTATTTATATAATATAATATTTTATTTTTTTACTAACCATACCTTAGCTCAAGAACCTTTGAGTCTTCAGAAAGCAATAGAAATCGGTCTAAAAAAAAA
>NZ_SMMB01000412.1:1201-1486 GCF_009711365.1 Xanthovirga aplysinae
TAATAATAAAGATATTGCTATTCGTAATTCCCATCTGGGAAAAGCAGGTTTTTTACCTGAAGTTTATATTGAAAATGGAACCGTATCCCGCGCTTTTGTGAGTACAAATAAGTCATTTTTTTCAATAACACGGACCCTTGATGTTGATGGAAATCGTAATTTAATCAATTTTCCTATTGAATTAAGGTGGAATATATTTGATGGTACAGGAATGTTTAAAAGACTTTCACTTTTTCGTGGGCTGAGTGATTTAGGAGTATACCAAACTAAAGATACCATAGCAAG
>NZ_SMMB01000108.1 GCF_009711365.1 Xanthovirga aplysinae
CAGAACTAGAAAACAAAAAAAATGTCTCTCATACCATTATAGACCCCTACCAAACCTCTGATTGGAAAAATATAGGGATCACAAATCTCAGGAAGGCAAATATTGATTTCTTTGAATTAATTGAAAAACCTTCTGAAATCGCACTTCCTCAATTATTAAATGAAAAGCGAAAATATGATTTCGCACTCATAGATGGTTGGCATACTTTTGACCACACATTGATCGATTTTTTCTATTTAAATAGGCTGATAAATACTGGAGGAATAATTGTAATTGATGATGTGGGGCTTCCTAGTATAAATAAACTAATGAGATATATCTTAAATTATCCTGCCTATGAATTGATTGGTAACGTTGAAAACA
>NZ_SMMB01000214.1 GCF_009711365.1 Xanthovirga aplysinae
GCCCATATGACCCGTTTGGGCCAAAATGTGCACCTCATGTTGTTTCGGAAGAAATGCCTGAGCTTTGGTCTTCTCTAGAGGAACAGCCTTATCCTCGTCCCCTGCAATAAAAAGTACAGGCCTGGAAAACTCTTCCAATACATGTATACGTTCTTTCCTGTCTCGCATGGCCTTTGAATAAGCAATCAAACTTTCTTTTGGGGTAGTTATTCCAATCTGAATGACTTTTTCTATTTCTTCTTGCAAAAACTTTCTTCTTTTACGGTAAAATAATTCTGGAACAAAGGGTTCAATAAATTTATCCACAGCATGTTTTTGCACAAACTGAATGGTTTTATTTCTGACTTGCTTTTTTTCCTCATCATCAGCAAATGCCGAAGAGTGGAAAAGACCAAAACCCCGGAGCATATCGGAATACTTTTCAGCAAAAGCTAAACTCACATATCCTCCTAGAGAATGACCGATAAGAATACATTCCTCTATTTCCAGGTCTTTTAACCAAAGGTGGATGCTTTCTGCTACCTCTTCTAAGCCAAACCCTTCTTTTAGAGGCTTACTTTTTCCAAAGCCAGGTAAATCCGGACATAACACATGAAAATGGTAAGCCAACTGTTCTTCAAAGGCTTTCCAAACTTCATGAGTTTCACAAAATCCATGGAGAAAAACAACGGGGAATCCTTTTCCTGATTCACTATAATTTAAAGAGTCCATGAT
>NZ_SMMB01000285.1 GCF_009711365.1 Xanthovirga aplysinae
AGAGTATTTAAAATTTAGAGTATTTAAAATGAAATAATAATACATATTGCACTGGTATTTTTATAACTATCTAAAATGAGCAATTAAGAAAATCTACCCATATTTTAAGGCTCCTAGCAATGAACAGGATGCAAGCCGGGTCAAGGAGAAATTAGAAAGGTTTGTTGATGATAAAGGTTTTTCAATTTCTCTTTTGTTCCTGGAGAACGAATCAAGAGGCAGGCTTCACCGGCCGAAATTATTTAAAATCCTAGCGGTAGCCGAAAAAAGAGGTGTTTTACTCTTTGAACAGGTCGAACAAGTCAATAAAATCAGCCGGTTAAATTCTGAAAATTGACAGGTCTTAAAACAAAAAATCACTACTAACGGAATCCTTATAGTTTCCCTTAACCTTCCTATAAGTTATCGTTTCTCCCTCAAGTGAATCCTTGATGCTCTAAATGCAATGATGCTGGATATTCTAGCTGCTATGGACAGTAAGAATTATTAAAACAGGAGAAAATGGAAATCCGAAGGGGTAAAAAAAGCCAAAGGGCATTTGTAAATAGTAAGTGTCGTAGACAGAGCTTGAAATTGCAACTGAAAATAGAAGAATTATTATTAGACGATAAGAGTTACAGTGCAATTCAGAATATTATTGGATGTTCCATACCTACTTAATCTTAAGCCAAGAAGCAATTAATAAAAGTAAATTAATCGGTTTCAGATTGAATACTTTAGGTAATCTTCAACTTATAGTTTCCATATTTCAAAAAATACAATGGATAATTTAACAAGTCTGTATAATCAATGACTTTAAAGCCATTCTTGGTGTAAAATTCTAGATTGCTTTTGGTTGTGGTCTCTAGATAAAATGGTTTAGTGGAATTTTTATATCTTTCTAAAACTTGCAATAATAACTTCTTCCCTATTCCTTTACCTTGGGATTCAGGACTAACTGCCATTAACCAAAAATGAATAAATGGGTCTTCAGGATGCTTTTTTTTGA
>NZ_SMMB01000038.1 GCF_009711365.1 Xanthovirga aplysinae
GCAAAAAACTTTATTGGGCACCTTATTTTTATGTTGATATTGGAGGGACCCTTAAAGGAAATATTTTAGATTATTTCTTTAGAAAAATAATGATTTTATAAAGTTAAAGGGCTCCCATGCCTTTATTCATCTTTGTTGGTCAAGTCGGTGACTACAAGGGAGTTTTTAGGAAAGATTGATTTAAGTGGCCTTCAGGACTTCTATTCGGTTTTACTTCCTTGTCAATGAAACGGTGCTAC
>NZ_SMMB01000060.1 GCF_009711365.1 Xanthovirga aplysinae
ATGTCAATTGTGGCAACTTGGTCAACCGGGGACCGAAGCGTAGTCATCACAGCAGCCCCTCCTACAGAATCCATAGCCGTAGAAATTACACCTCCATGAATTCGCTTGGTTCTCGGATCTCCGACCAATTCCTCTTTAAAAGGAATTAACATTGATACATAACCCTCTTTTATCTCTACCACTTTCAAACCCAAAACTTTATGAAATGGAATCATTCTTTCCAAAATATCTTCCAATGAATAAGCTCCAAACATTTCTTAAT
>NZ_SMMB01000741.1 GCF_009711365.1 Xanthovirga aplysinae
AGTAGCTAATATTAATTTTGGAACTCAGGCCGGGCAAATAACTATATTCGGTAATGGAAATCATGCTACTAGTAATGCCAAAGCCATAGCCATTAACGGAGGAACAACTAATACTGCTTCCAGTATAGCGATACAAGGAGAACATAATACGGTGAAGCAAAAAGTAGAAAGCTTTGCTTTTGGAGGCAAAGCAACTGCTACTGGTAGTACTACTGTGGGAGTATTTGGAGACCCAAAAAATAAAAATTCCATTACACTTCACTCCAAAGCTTTAAGTTTTGGTCAAGGTGAAGCTATCTCAAATGCCACAGTAGATGCGCAGGGAAATAATGGATCAGTTACAGCAAAATCTTTTGCATTAAATTTAGGAGGCGGATCTGCTTCGGCTTCTACCTATGTAGCCACCTCTATGGATAAAGCAAAAGCCACAGCAAAAGCTACAGCCATTAATATAGGTGCTGGTTATGCTATTGCCGATGCAACGATAGAAGCTATGGGTGGTACAGCATCAGCTAAATCCCTAGCCCAAAATTTTGGAGATGGTAAAGCAGAAGCCACTACATCTGCCACTACTTTTGATGCCAACGATGAAGCCATGGGAGAGGCCATAGCTATTAACCTGTTTGGTATTGGCATAACATTCACCAATATAGTGACGATGAACGGCGGTTTGGCTACAGCAATGGCAACAACAGGAGGTCCCAGCTTCAGTATAAGTACCATAGAGCTGAGAGGAAATGGTAATCAAGCACTTATCCGTCAAATGGGAAGAGGAAATACAGCCGAAATCATCCAATCTGGTGATTACAACCTTTACGAAATTAATCAACAGGGAATAAGCCAAACCGCCCTTATCAATAAGAAAGGTGACAGTTGGAATAATAAGGCCCTAATTACTCAGTCAGGTAAAAATAGCTTCTTGGATGTAGAAATGAGCGGAAGAAATAATACCCTTATCAGCCAACAAAGAGATGATCAGCAAAGGATGAAAATTAATTTGAAGGGAAACGATTTTACCGTTTATGTTAAACAATAAACCATGTAATTATTCAACAGGAGAAGCATTTATTGATGTAATAAGAAAATACATTGAAGACCAAGAAATGTCTTGTTCTGAAATAGGTTGACGGCTAAATATTTAAATTATTGTTATTCTTTACAGCCTCCAAAGCATTTGTTTTGGAGGTTTTGTCTTTAATCAGCCCCTTCCTTTTTATTTGTTGATTATGTGTGAAAATCTATAATAAACTTTATTAAGCAAAAGCATTCCCCTATTTTCGCCTGATTAATCATTTTTCCATTGATCTTGAGAAATGGTTTTCTTCAAACAAAGCCCATTTCCAAGCGTTAAATCATTGAAGTCTACCCTTAAATTAGACTTTTGATGAAAAAGTACATTAATAAAAATGGCCACTTTTACGACTGAAATAGCATCTGATCAAATTGCTTCGGATAATCCTGTCCACCAACGTCTTTTGAAAGCTTATTATGAGGCCCAGCCCTATATTCAAGGAGAATTATTGGAAATAGGCTGTGGTGAAGGAAGAGGGGTGGAATTGTTAGCCCCAAAAAGTGAAAGCTACCTGGCTCTGGACAAAATCTCAGAGGTTATTGATCGCTTGCGCCAAAAGTACCCCCATGTTAATTTTCAACAAGCCTTTGTGCCTCCATTTAAAGGAATAGCTGATAACTCTTTTGATGTAATAGTAAGTTTTCAGGTTATTGAACATATAGAGGATGATAAATATTTTCTTCAGGAAATACAGAGGGTCTTAAAACCGGGAGGAAAAGCCATTATTACTACCCCAAACATCAAACAAACGCTTACCCGAAACCCCTGGCATGAACGAGAGTACACAGCTCAAGAATTGAATACCCTTTGTTCTCCAATTTTTTCCAAGGTAGATATGAAAGGGATTGCGGGAAGTGCAAGAATGATGGAATACCATGAAAAAAACCGGGAATCAGTACGAAAGATAACCCGTTTTGATATTTTTAATCTTCAATACCGCTTACCAGCCCCCATTTTGAGGGTTCCTTATGATATCCTTAACCGATTAAATAGAAATCGCCTGAAAAAAAGTAATGATAATTTAGTAAGCAACATTAATCTTAATGATTTTCATCTAACAACTAATATGGAAGAATGCCTTGATCTCTTCTTCGTACTATATAAATAATAATGCTGGAGGCACAAAAATTTGGGTCTCCACTCCTCAAAAGTAGCCTTCACTTCAATCCCTTAGTTAGAAATTTAATTTTGTTAGAAATATTAGCCTTTAATAAATAATTGAAAAGATATCCAACAAACAGTTAATTTATCTCAACAACTCCCCCAATTAGGAATAAACACCCTATAATTTCCCCAAATGTTTAGAAAGATGAAAAACAATAATTGATCTATAGAATTACGCACTGCACACTCCTTTACTTACGAAAAGAAAGGATAATCTTTCGCTAAAGAGACCCTCCTCAAATAGAAGAAGTAAAACCTTGCACCTCCAGGGTTCGCTCTTCACAATTATAATATTTCTCTCATGAAAATCCTCATTCTAGCCCCTTTCCCCTTTGGGAAAGCCCCTTCACAACGATTCCGGTATGAGCAATATCTACCTCATCTTAAACAGCAGGGTCATCACTTTAAAATAATGAGCTTTTTCAATGAAAAAACCTGGGAAGTGCTCTTCTGGCCGGGTAATCGCTGGAGGAAAATCATGGGTTTTATCAAGGGTTTCCTTCGAAGATTTCTCATTCTTTTTGCTGTTCATCGCTTTGATTGGATTTTAATTCACCGTGAAACTGCTCCTTTAGGTCCTCCTCTAATGGAATGGTTTATCGCAAAAGTCTTTCAAAAAAAGATAATTTATGACTTTGATGATGCCATATGGATAAATGCTTCTTCAAAAAAATATTTAAGCCAAAGATTCAAGTATCCCCAAAAGGTGAAAAAAATCTGCCATTGGAGCTATAGAGTCAGCACAGGAAATCAATACTTAAAGGATTTCGCATTGCAGTTCAATCAAAATTCGGTTTATAACCCTACCACAATAGATACTGAAAACCATCATAATCAACTTAAAAACCAGAACTCAGATAAACTTGTAATTGGATGGACGGGAAGTCATTCAACCTTAAGGTATTTGGAACCCCTTCTTCCCATTTTGGAAAAATTGGAGAATAAATATGCTTTCGAATTTCATCTAATTTGCAGTATAGAACCAACTTTTAAGTTGAATTCCCTAATATTTAAAAAATGGCAAAAATCAACGGAAATAGAAGATTTACTTCAATTTAACCTGGGGCTCATGCCTTTGACCAATGATGGTTGGTCGAGAGGAAAATGTGGTTTCAAGGCCTTGCAATATATGGCTTTGGGTATCCCTCCCCTTGTTTCACCGGTGGGAGTAAACACCCAGATTGTGGATCATGGCATAACAGGTTATGTTTGTAAATCTAATAAAGAATGGTTTGTTACTTTGGAGAGTTTACTTCAGAATTGGAAAAAGCGTTCATTTATTGGCAAGGCAGCCCGTCAAAAAGTAATTGAACAATATTCAGTTTTATCGAATCAAAGAAATTTCCTTTCTCTTTTTAGACTATGA
>NZ_SMMB01000146.1:0-184 GCF_009711365.1 Xanthovirga aplysinae
GGATAAAGGTTATCAAGATCATTTAAGCCGGCTCCGCTACGCAGACTTTAACCCATCCAATGGTAGAAACGGCGTATTTAATATGGGAAGAAATATCAGTTTAAGATTAATCGTCCCCTTAACATTTAACCTAAAAAATAATAGTTAAATTTTTTCATGCGAATAATCAATCAAATAAGTAGCT
>NZ_SMMB01000146.1:354-485 GCF_009711365.1 Xanthovirga aplysinae
AATAGTTTTTAATAATAAATTAAAGCCTTAAAATTCCAGGCCATTATTCCTCCATAAGAGTTTAGATGTAGAAACCCATCAAACCCTCCATTCTCAGGAATTGAAAGATTGAGCAGGTTTCTTACGAGTCT
>NZ_SMMB01000274.1 GCF_009711365.1 Xanthovirga aplysinae
TCTTAATAGGGAAAAGTCTATCCTATTTTGTAAAAAAAGTAAGCTGAAGGAAGTCAAAAGTATTTCCGACGAGACAATAAAAAAATTCAAGAAAGATGTGGTCTTTTTAGATGATATTTCGGATGAAAGTTTACAAAATATTGAAAACAGTTTTCCATTTTATTACTATGAATTAGATTATGAAACTTTACCGTTTAATCGACTTCAGTTAATGGTTGATTCTTATTTATATTTGACAGGTGAAATTTTTTTCTTTCTATAACAGTATTTTAATGATTTTCATCTGCCTTGTGGAGAAATATTATTTTTACCTTTCAGATAAACTAGAAGAGCTACCATTGGACCAGGAGGATATTCACGCTTTTTCAGAGTCTAAAGTGATCAGTTTTTCTAACAAATTAAAAATAATAGAAGTGTTCGATATTGATATACCCAATGAAGAAGGTGACAACGTTGACCTAGGTAGGGGTATATTTCTTGAACAAAATAATACCAAGGAAAAAGGAACTCTTTTGGGAACTTATTGCAATAGGCAGAAAGAGGGTAAAGCTATAAAGCTTATCAGTAGTCAGGTAAAATACCGGATCCAAAGAGAAATAGCAAAAGTTATAAGAATGTTTAATCAACCATATTCTAGATTAGCTGAAAAAGGAAGTCGACCAGCTATAAACAATAATGAATACAATCAATTATTAGTGGGTCAGCTAAAAAAGGCAGGTTTTATATTCCTAATAGGGAAGATAAGGAGGGAATAAAGGTATATAAAAAAAGAAGTAAAATTGTGGTAAGATAATCAAACTAATTTATACGTATCATAGAATACCAAAATGTATGCTCTGTAAATTTCAAATATAACAATGTGTAGTCATGAGAAGGGATTATTTATTTGAGCTATGACTAAGTATTGAGATTTTCTTTTCTCATAGCCTCGAATTTTTTTAGGATCAATCATTACTTCT
>NZ_SMMB01000107.1 GCF_009711365.1 Xanthovirga aplysinae
CATTAGAATAAGGACAAACTTGATGGGCATTTTCTAATAATTTCTGAGCTGTTTCCCTTTCGACTCCAGGTATTTTTACATCTAGATCCACTGAAAGTTTAAAGCCACCTTCTGAAGTTTTTCCAATGGTAACTGCTGCAGTTGTTTCAGTTTCTTTGACATCAATTTTTTGCATTCGGGCAACCAGGTTCAAAGCACTGTCAAAACAAGCTGAATAACCAGCTGCAAATAGCTGTTCTGGGTTAGTATAGCCTTCCCCATTTCCTCCTAATCCTTTGGGCATTCTCACTTCTAAATTTAGTACTCCGTCAGAGGATTTTACATTTCCGTTTCTTCCTCCCTTTGCTGTGGCTTTTGCCGT
>NZ_SMMB01000258.1 GCF_009711365.1 Xanthovirga aplysinae
TTTTTTTATGTCTTTAGTATCATAAATTTTATACTCTATTTGCGGGAGTTTAACCTCTGTGGTTTCTATTTCAAGTTCTTTCGCTATGTATTCTACCAATAGATCTTTATCAAAACAAAGGCTGCTTAATAAATTTGTACTTGGGAATTTACTTTGGTTTTCAAACCAAAGAGAGGCAATTGACAACTCTTTATCTGTTAATGTTTTCTCTGTAGATCTTACAAGCCATTTTCCTGATTTAAAGATTGTTGGGTCAACTCCAGGTAATCCAAAAGTACCTTTATTATCTGCAGCATAATCTACCTGTGTATAATATACCTGGGTTCTCACTAACTGCTTATTAGGTACAAGGAGGATTGATGTTAAATCAAATTGATATTTATGATTAATTTCATATGCTACTAGCATTGCAGTGTGCACTAATTCCTCAAATGTTTGTGCATTAGATACAATGGTAAATCTTTTAACCGTTCGCTTCTTTGTTGTCAATTTGATAGTTTCTTCTGTAACTATCTCATAATCTTTTGCAAAACTTAACTTAGATTATATCGACGGGCATGAGGAAATTAAAGTAACAAAACTCAGTATTAATATTAATAAATAGTTTGTCATGATATCTTTTTAGAAGCTTACTAACGATAAGTGTATGGTGCTATACCTATCCCGTGGGGTAGCTATGCACTATACAAGTTGTTATCTTCTTTTTGTTTGTTTAAACCATTTTAATTTTTGTTTAGATTAACTACTTCAGCTTTTTCGAATATCTCAAAAATATTTAAAATTAATCTTATAGGAATATTGATTTTATATTCCGCATATAAAGCATTACGAATATCTAAGATAGATTTTTTGCCATCGCTATAACTTGCAATTATGTCTTGAAA
>NZ_SMMB01000228.1 GCF_009711365.1 Xanthovirga aplysinae
GGGTAGTTAATAAAAATGAATCATCGCTCTTCATTCATTATATAGCTGAAGAGACCTAATTGAAGAGGAAAAACAAAACCTCGCACCACTTACAACCATATTTAACTTAAACAAAATAGAACCATGACAAAATGTCTTTAAATTAGCAGCCATTAGGAATATTTATGACAAAACGACATATTTATTCTGCTAAAATTGCATGTTTCTACATTTGGCCTAGTTTTTAATAAAGGTAGAATTGAAAAACAAATTCGAACCTTAAAAAGATTGTATTATGAGATTCAATAGAAACATCCGACCATTGGACAGATTATTTAATGATTTTTTCTATGCAGGCCTTCAATCTGTTCCATCCGAAACTGAGTTTAGACCGCAGACTAATGTCAGTGAATTAAAAGATGGGTTCAGTCTGGAAATAGCTGTACCTGGTTTGAAAAAAGAAGCTATTTCCATCGATATTAGCAAAGATGTTTTAACAATAAGCGGTAGTCGTACTGTTAAACAAAAAGAAGAGGTAAAATTTCATACCAATGAGATCCCTTCCGGTAATTTTAAACGCTCTTTTATTCTTCCTGAAATCGTAAATCAAGAAAAAATAAAAGCGAACTATGAGGAGGGCATTTTGACGATTTTCTTACCTAAAAACCCAAATAACGTTGAAAAGAAACAAATTGTAGTAGCTTAAATAACCTTTCCAATTTAATAGGGAAAAACCACCATTCAGGTGGTTTTTTCTTTTATTTACAGATTTCCTATTTGGCAGGCATTGATTAAAA
>NZ_SMMB01000083.1 GCF_009711365.1 Xanthovirga aplysinae
TGAAGAAGTCGAAAACTATATAACCGAAAATAAGCACTTGCCCGAAATTGCATCTGCAAAAGAAATGGAAGAAGAAGGTGTATACCAGTCAGAGATGAACAAAAAACTTCTACAAAAGATTGAGGAGCTTACTCTTTATGTGATTGAGCAGAATAAGACCAACCAAGAACAAACAACCCTTATTCAAGAGCAATTTCAGTTTATAAAAGACCAATCTGAAAGACTAAAAAGCTTAGAGGATGAAATAAAAGCATTAAAGTCAAAAAAATAACCAGCTTATAATCGAGTAGGTGGCT
>NZ_SMMB01000225.1 GCF_009711365.1 Xanthovirga aplysinae
CGCTATTCAAGATCTTTTTATTGAAATAAGACATTCCAGAGAACGGTTATCCGAAACTACATCAATTAAATACTATTTATTTAAGTCTATTCGCAGAAAAATTCTTAACAAAAAGAAGAAGACTCAAAGCATTTTTGTTTCTGTGGAAGCCTTTCAGGGGTATGACTTTGCTTTTTCTCTCTCTTACGAACATAAGTTGGTTGCTCAACAGCTGGAAGAAGAAAAAGTATGCTTGCTCAATAAGGCCATTCAAAAGCTTACCATTAGGCAAAGAGAAGCCATTTACTATTACTTTTATGAGGGTTTATCCTATTTAGAAATCATGGATTTAATGGAGATGGAAAATGTTAAATCAGTTAGGAATTTGATTTATAAAGCATTGAACATTTTAAGAAAGTATATGCCTATTTCGGCCTTTGTGGGATTAGTTTTATTAAGATGCCAATGAAAATAAGATAGTGTCAACCAGATTTCTTTCTTGAAGGCAATATTTTTCTAAAGAGATTTCGCAAAATTTAATATCGATCCTTTTTGAGTTAAACCCATCTCTTTTGAAGGGTTTCACTTTTAAATTAAAACTTAGCGATTATCCTTACTTCACTTTCCTCCATAAGCTTTTTTGTTTCTTAATCATTCCTTTAAGTTGTGCTTTCCTAAAGCATTTTTAGCAAAATGAAAGATTTAGAATTCTTTTGTTTCCTCTAACCGGATATTTTCCCGTGAGGCCTTTTTTTAAAGAAAATCAAAA
>NZ_SMMB01001049.1 GCF_009711365.1 Xanthovirga aplysinae
GCTCAAAAATTGATTATGGTTTAACAGTGAAAAAGAGCAATGAGGGACTATATTCTAAATTTTTTGTTTGAAACCACACATAAGAAAATTTTCGTTATAGAAAGAAAATGGAATATAGACCTTTCTTTTTTTAAGAAAAGGGAGATTTTTTGAGAATAAATTTTGGGGTTTTATACCTCCAAATAAAGAGATCTTCTTACTTTTGAAAGAAAATGCAGGCTGCCTTATCGCTCCAAAGCAAATTTTGGTGAGGAAAGTCCGGGCAACAAAGAGTATCGTACTTCCTAACAGGAAGGGCTTGAGTAATCAAGTACAGCTAGTGCCACAGAAAAAATACCGCCCACTATTGAGTGGGTAAGGGTGAAAAGGTGAGGTAAGAGCTCACCGCTCAAATGGTGACATTTGAGGCAGGGTAAACCTTACGAGTTGAAAGATCAAATAGGCTGACGAACCGGTTACCGGATGTAGGGCTACTCGTCCGAGGTCAGTGGGTGGATCGATTGATTTTGTTGGCAACAACAAAACCAGATAAATGATAGGGCATTTGAGTAATCAATTGACAGAACCCGGCTTATAGGCCTGCATTTTTTTATTCTTAAGTCGGCAAGTTCTTCCATCTTAATAATAAGCTGGAAAAAATTAAAGAAGCTACCTTTTTCACTTCCTGGTAATAGCAAACCCTTAACGAATCAAATTTTTTAACTTAAGGAATTTAAAATGGCAAAAATCCTGATTATCGATGATGAGAAGGCCATCAGGGCTACATTAAAAGAGATTCTGGAATATGAAAAATATCAAGTAGATGAAGCTCAAAATGGTGAGGAAGGCCTAATGAGGCTTGTTCAAAATAACTATGATGTGGTGCTTTGCGACATAAAGATGCCTAAGATGGATGGTATAGAGGTATTAGAAAAAGCTGCCCGCATCGAAAAAGATTTTCAATTTATTATGATCTCCGCTCATGCAACCATAGATACTGCTGTGGATGCTACCAAGAAAGGAGCTTTTGATTTTATTGAAAAACCACTTGACCTAAATCGCATCTTATTGACCGTTCGAAATGCATTGGAGAAATCTGATCTGGTTAGCGAGACAAAAGTCCTTAAACGAAAAATATCTAAAACAATAGACATCGTTGGGGAATCAAAAGCAATTGGAAATATAAAGGACACAATTGAAAAAGTTGCCCCTACCGAAGCTCGGGTATTAATTACAGGAGAAAATGGAACGGGAAAGGAATTAGTGGCAAAATGGCTGCATGCAAAAAGTAAACATTCCAAGGAACCAATGGTAGAAGTAAATTGCGCAGCTATCCCCTCCGAGTTAATTGAGAGTGAACTATTCGGTCACGAAAAAGGCTCTTTTACTTCGGCAGTGAAACAACGAAAAGGTAAATTTGAATTAGCCAATGGGAGCACATTATTTCTGGATGAAATTGGAGATATGAGTCTTTCGGCGCAGGCTAAAGTTCTAAGAGCACTTCAAGAAAATAAAATAACCAGAGTGGGTGGTGACAAGGAAATAAAAGTGGATGTAAGAGTTGTGGCTGCCACCAACAAGGATTTAAAAAAGGCCATTGCTGAAGGTAAATTCCGAGAAGACCTATACCATCGACTAAGTGTGATTATTATTCAGGTTCCTTCTCTCAATGAACGAAAAGAAGATATTCCTTTGCTTGTGGATAAGTTCCTCTCAGACATTGGTGCCGAATACGGATCTGCAAAAAAGAACATTAGCCAGGGTGCCTTAGAAGCATTACAGGCTATCAATTGGACGGGAAATATTAGAGAACTAAGAAATGTTACCGAAAGGCTGGTAATCATGTGCGGAGCAACAATAACTGAAGAAGATGTTAAAAAGTACACTGATATTGGGTAAAACTAGAAATTGGTATCTTTTTAATTTCAAAAAAGTTATCTAAAAGTTTGAGTTTTAGCGTCAGAACGTCCAATTAACCCAATTGGACCAAACTTATCAAATTAAAAATGCCTAGGATCAATGTCATTTGAAACTGAGTGAATTTTGATTCTTTTAAATGGGAATTAATGAATAAACTGCAAAAATTCTCTTTTTTCAATGCTTTTCTACTGCATAAAATAAAAAATATCATAAGCTGAGCATTGATATCTCAAACTCTCCAATCCACCCTTGGCTTGGCAATAGGTTTTTTAATATTGTCTTTGCTGTAGGTGGGGCAAGTTCGTTCCGTACAGGCTCCTAAACAAAACAATGCCAAAGTGCTTAAAACAAATAAAGCTTTCATACCTTACGATGTTTGGGGTCATTATATGATGATTAACCAGAATTAAGAAAAATTGATTAAAAAAGCCCAACCTTTATACCTCTAAATCATCGAACAACCAATAGGTTACAACCCCTAATATCTGAATTATCAAAACGACCCAAAACTTCAAACCCACCATTTGGATGGATGCGACCTATATCCTTTGTTTCAATAAAACAACAGGAATGTAAATTAGCCAAGTCAATTACATTTATACCACCCTGCCTTAAATCATTACGCAAATCAAATGGGTCATTCAAATCCCGTAAAATTATTTTCATCCATTTGGGCGTATGAAAAAACCCATCTCCCTTAGAGTAGGCCTGAGAAAGTAATTCTGTCATTCCATATTCAGAATGAACAGAAGGCAAATAAAATGCCGCTTTAAGTATTTCATGTAATTGTTCCCTGATCATCTCTTTCCTTCTTCCTTTCATTCCTCCGGTTTCCATCAAAATAACTTCCTTTAATTCTTCGGGGTATTGCTCAGCTAAATCTAGAAGGGCAAAGGTCACTCCAACCAATACAACCTTTTTTTGCTGGGTTGTCTGAAGTCGATTCAGGGTTCTTATCAATTCCTCATAGTTATGAAGATAAAAGCCTGATAACTTATCATTACTAGAACGAATGAAGTGGTCCATCATAGCCACCAAAGAAGCATTTCCACGTTCCAAATAAGAAGGAAGCAAGGCTAGAAAAGTAAAGTCCTTCAGAGGGCCATAAAAATTCTCAAAAATATTCTGTGTTACTTGTTCGTAGAACTTCAAATCCTCCACAAAATGTTGACTTGTTTGTTGACCGGTTGTTCCACTACTTTCAAATACAGCCTGGGCTTCCCAATTCCCAGTTTTCACTTTATGGGTCTTAAAAAAAGAGATAGGGAGAAATGGAATGGAGGTAATTTCATTTACAGAATCTGGCTTAATACCTAATGACGATAGATATTCGTGATAAACAGGGTTATTTACTGCCTGAAAACGAAAAACCCTCAGGCAGAATTCATTAAAACCATCTTCTCTTAAATTGAATAATTCCTTCTTAAATTCTTTTAACAATTCCATGATTTTATCATCTCTCAAAAAAAGAAAAGAAAATACTTTCCTGAATATAATAAGCGGTGTACTTTCTATCAGGTTTTGATGAAATATTGTATATTTAACACAACTACTGTGCTCACTTCTTCCTTTTAAAATAATTTAGAAAGTAATCGACAGAAGGCATTTTTTAATACAATTTCCTAAATTTTAGGTAAAACAGTAATTTATTCTGCCTTCTTCCTCAATCAAACAAAGTTAAAGTGGGAACAAATTTAGGAAATTTACCTTAACATTATATGACTTCTCACCCATTAGGTGAAAAGCAATATGAAAAGAGAAATTATTATTTAAAGCTACCTCTATGAATCTATTTTCCACCATTGGTTGTCTGCTGATGGGTTGTCTATTAGTATGGGGCTGTGGCTCGCCCCCGGAATTCCCCAACGAACCTAAAATTGAATTTGAGAGCATTACCTATAAGCCAAAAGCTAACAATAATTTTGGCTCCAGTGATACACTAACGATCTCCATTAATTTTCAAGATGGAGACGGAGATTTGGGGCTGGATGGGGGTGAATTTTCGGATCCCTATCAACCCTATTTTTTTTTCGATAAGACCAAGGGAGAATGGGTACCTAACATCCCTGCTGATCCTGAAAAAATAAATGATCCAAATGACTATAATGCCTGTGATTATTATATAGATGAAAATGGAAGTGGAGATACCTTACGGGTACAATTAAATAAAAGGCATTACAATATTATTGTACAGTTTTTCATGGATAGTGGAAGCGGCGACTTCCAGGAGTTCGACATTCGACGGGATTTAGGCCCTTATAGCTGTGGTACATTTGACGGTCGTTTTTTCCGATTAAATGCAGACAAAAAGGGACGAGCTATGGAAGGAGTTTTGAAATACAATATGACCAGTAATGTTGGGTTTGACGCCTATTTTCAAGCTTTCCGACTTATCCTGAAAGTCCATATTTTGGATAGAGCAGGAAATGAAAGTAACACCGTAGAAACACCGGCTTTTACCTTAAATGAAATAACTATTTAACCTCCTTAAAATTGATATTTCTTAATTACTCAAGGGAGTACCTTGTTTCTTAATTTTAAAAGATTAGAAACTGTATTAATTCCTTGAATGAAAAAAAGAGGCTGTCCCTCCTATTGAGACAGCCTCCTTTTTAATAATGAAGTGAAATTTCACTTTTTATCTTTTATGCTAATCTTTTTCAACATTTCCTGATTCTAATTTCTTAGTTCCCTTCAATAAAGATCCGGGTACTTAGATGGTTCAGCTTCATTCATCAGCTCATAAACTTTGTCATAAACTGTTTCCACACTAGGCTTGGAGAAATAATCTCCGTCTGAAGCATAAGCAGGTCTGTGGGCTTGTGCACTAATAGTAAGAGGTTGTGAATCCAGGTATCGATAAGCATTTTGTTTCTCTAAAACTTCCTGCATCATATAAGCAGATGCTCCTCCAGGAACGTCCTCATCAGCAAAAATAACCCGATTGGTTTTCTTAATAGATTCCACAATTCGATGATGTCTGTCAAATGGCAAAAGGGTTTGCACATCGATCACCTCAGTTGAAATCCCCACTTCCTCTAATTGTCCTGCAGCTTCCATCACAATCCTACACATGGAGCCGTAGGTAACCACGGTCACATCAGTTCCTTCTCGCAAAACTTCAGGAACCCCTAATGGAACCGTAAACTCCCCAATATTTTCAGGAAGACGCTCTTTCAAACGATATCCATTTAAGCATTCAATGATCATTGCAGCATCATCAGATTGCAATAAAGTATTATAAAATCCTGCTGCTTGAGTCATATTTCTAGGAACCAAAAGGTAAATCCCCCTGATACTATTTAAAATCATCCCTATTGGAGAGCCGGAATGCCAAATTCCTTCCAACCGATGTCCTCTTGTTCTGATAATCATTGGAGCCTTTTGTCCCCCCTTTGTACGATATTGCAAACAGGCCAAATCATCCGACAAAGTCTGAATCGCATAAAGCATATAATCCAGGTACTGGATTTCAGCAATAGGCCGTAAACCTCGCATAGCAGTTCCTATTCCCTGACCCATTATAGTACATTCCCGTATGCCTGTATCAGTTACGCGTAATTCTCCATATTTGTCCTGTAATCCAGCAAAAGCCTGGTTCACATCTCCTATTTTCCCAAGGTCCTCCCCAAAGGCAAATACTCTTGGATCTCGTTTTAAGGCAGCATCAAAACAGGCCTGAAGCACTTCTCTCCCATCTACAATACGGCCATCTTCTCCATAAAGAGGTTTTATTTCCTTCACCTTCAAAGCTGACTCCTCAGTTTCACTATAAAGGTGGGAGCTATAACGCTCATAATTTCTTTCTTCTTCTTCCTTTACCCAGCTAATCAAAGCTTGTCGGTGAGAACTCTTCTCATTTCGCATATACCGCAGCGCTTTTTTCACTGCTTTCATTGCATCTAAGCGTATTGGGTTAAGGGTATTGGCCAGCTCATTGCGAATATCGAGAATTGCAGCCTTATTTAGGCTACTTTCACTCGCCTGTGTCAACAATTCCAAAGCCCTTTCCTGGGCGCCTGTCATACTATTTACAAAAGCCTTCCAGGCAGATGATTTCCCAGAACGAACCCTAGCTTTGGATTCCTTTTCAATAGCAATTAAATCTTCTTCAACTCCCCATCCATTTTCCAAAATCCATTCCCGAATTTTCTTGAGGCAATCAAAGTCCTTTTCCCAAGCCAGGCGATCTTTGGACTTATACCTTTCATGAGAACCAGAAGTAGAATGTCCTTGAGGCTGTGTCAATTCCTTAACGTGAATCAATACAGGCACATGTTCTTGACGTGCTATTTTTGCTGCTTTCTCATAGGTTTCCAACAACTGTAGGTAATCCCAGCCATTTACAACCAAAATTTCAAAACCCTTTTGATCTTCTGTTCGCTGAAAACCTTTTAAAATTTCAGAAATACTTCCTTTTGTAGTATGGTACTCCTTTGGAACAGAAATTCCATAGTCGTCATCCCACACTGAAACTACCATGGGAATTTGCAAAACCCCGGCGGCATTTAAGGATTCAAAAAACATCCCCTCAGAGGTGGAAGCGTTACCAATAGTTCCAAAAGCTACCTCATTTCCATCTATGGAAAAATTCTTGAATTCTTTTAAATCAGAATTTTGTCGATACAATTTTGAGGCATAAGCCAATCCAACCAGGCGCGGCATTTGAGCCGCTGTAGGAGAAATATCAGAAGAAGAGTTTTTCGAATTTGTCAAATTCTTCCATTGGCCCTTCTCATCCAAATATCTAGTACCAAAATGCCCATTCATCATCCTCCCGGCAGAGGCTGGTTCTTCCTCAACATCTGTATGTGCATACAATTGAGCAAAATACTGCTCAACAGTAAGCTCACCAATGGCAAACATGAAAGTCTGATCTCTGTAATATCCGGAACGGAAATCTCCATTTTGGAAAGCCTTGGCCATGGCAATTTGAGGAATTTCCTTTCCATCCCCAAAAATACCAAATTTGGCTTTGCCCATAAAAACCTCTTTCCTCCCCATCAAACTGGCTTCCCGACTAATACAGGCAATCCGATAATCATTTAAGATCTCTTCTTTGGATAATTTTATATTTGTATCTTGACTTTGCACCTTGGTTGCAATCATCTATTTAGCTTTT
>NZ_SMMB01000226.1 GCF_009711365.1 Xanthovirga aplysinae
AAAATTTTCCATCCTTATCAATACGAGAAGTGACATCCGGGGAAGATTCCACAAAGTCCTGAAAGTTATGCTCCAGATTTTTTAAATGATTTATATCTCTCCAGCATGTAGCATAATGAATTGTTGTGCCTTCTTCTTTTAGGGGAGTAAAAGTTATTTCTGCCCAAAATTTTTTCCTTTTTAAGGTTTGGCAGAAATACTCAAATCGTAAGTTTTTTCCCTTGACCACTTCCTGCTTTATTCTACTCCATTTTTGAGTGGAGGATTTCTCATCAGGCTGTAATAGAGGAGCCAAATTTTTAACAGAAATATTTAAAAGCTCATTTTTATCTTTAGCTTCAAAAAACTCAATGGCAGCCACATTACAAAAAGAGATCGTATTATTTTTAAGAATCAAAATAGCATCGGTAAATTCTTCATATAAATGCTCAAAATTGATCATTAAATTGGAAAATAGGGTAAGAAGGCAACCCAACAAAAATAGCCTTTTGTATAGCTTTAACTATTCTTTCAACCTTCGACCTTTAACTTTGTTTGATGGAAGTTAACTAAGAAGTGTCATTTGTAAGGAGGCAAGGTTTTTTGCACCTACTTCTTTAGGCTAATGTTTATCCTTCACAGAAATAATTAAAAAATTTAATATAAGGAGTATATAAAGTGAGGAGTTCCTGTTTGTGTACAGATTAATAATAAAGCAGTCAACATTCTTAAGGCTTTTTTTAACCTTTCATTACTTTAATAATAAAAAGAAAACAG
>NZ_SMMB01000340.1 GCF_009711365.1 Xanthovirga aplysinae
AAAATGATAATCACGAAATAAAAATTAAGATTTAGGAATTCCTAACCTTGATTAGCCAAATTAACCTAAACCAAAATATCCATAGTAAAAAGAGGATAAACTTTCCTTGGTCTTATCCATTTTACAATATGCTTTCCGCCACTTACAAAGATTCCTCCTTCTACCCTAAACCAGAATGGTTAAGAAACTGACTAGAAAATTAAAAGGGACATATTCATAAAATGCCAATAAAGGACCTATCAAGCAAGGAGATTTGTTTTTTAAATAAACAAATCAACAAGATCATGATTAGGAAACTTGAAAATAGTGATGAAAAAAATCTTGGCTTCAAAATTTCAGGAATGATGACCGATTTTGATTATAAAAACAAATTGGTCCCAGAAACTGAGGAAGCCCTCAAAAAAAACCAAACTATAAATCTTTTATTTAAAATTGAGGACTTTGAAGGAGAGAACATTCCTGCCATGTGGTCCGATTTAAAATATGGAATCAAAACTTACGGCACCGTTGAGAGATGGGCCATAGTGGGAAATAAAAGATGGTTAAGAGTTATGACCAAATTATCGAAACCATTCTTAAAAGGTGAAATAAAGTATTTTGAAGACAAGGATACTGATAATGCCTGGGAATGGCTAAAAGCTGCATAAAGAGGGGGTGAAAGAGGTTTTTTCACCTTTAAAAATGGGCACGAGATCTCAATTTCGTATTGAACTAAAGTGTAGTAGCCCATTTAAAAATTTATTTTTCTATTTATCGAGAATACTATGATTAAGAAAATGTCAAAAAGTGGCGGAAAAGTAATAGGCTTTGAAGCCAGTGGCAAATTGCATGACGAAGACTACCAAACCGTATTAATTCCAGAGCTAGAAAAGGCCATCAATGAAAATGAAAAAATTGAACTGCTTTGGAAAATGGAAAATTTCAGCGGTTGGGATCTAAAAGCTGCATGGGACGATTTCAGGTATGGTTTGAAAATCGACAAACATGTTGATAAGTGTGCCATGGTTGGGGATAAAAACTGGGAGAAATGGATGACCCAAATCATGAAGCCTTTCGCAAAAGCTGAGATTAGATATTTTGAAACTAATCAGGAAAATGAAGCCTGGGAATGGTTAAAAGCTGCCTGAGAAAGTAGAAATAAAAGCTTCAGTAGAGGCAAGGGAAGTAGTTTGACGATGGAAAT
>NZ_SMMB01000243.1 GCF_009711365.1 Xanthovirga aplysinae
CACTTAGTATCATTGATTACCAAATTCCCCATTTGATTTTGATAGCTGCTCATGTCATCCTATCACAATTCTTTCCCTTTGTATTAACAAGTAAACAGAACAAGTCCTCTTAATTTGATCCGAGAAATAATTCTCCCTTATATTTAAAGTAACTCAAAGGTTTTCCTGCCTAATCTACTTTTCAGCTTCCTTGTTTGTAATTTGGCCAAGCAATTCAACTTGTTTTTGCAGTCAGTTCTCTTTGGAAAACTGATATTTTCGTTCTGTACACTTTTCTTTTTCAGAGTAGAATTCTTCCACAAATTCCATTTCTTTTTCCAAAATTGAAACAGAGCCCAAATTCAATCTATTTACGTAAGCTACTACCTCTTCAATTTTCCGTTCTTCAAATAGAAAATTAATTAACCCAGAGACAATTTCTCTACCAAAACCCTTCCCCCAATGACGTTCTCTTAGCCTATAAGCTATTTCCCTTTCAGATTTATCATTTTCATAAACACCACAAATTCCTATAAATTCCCTATCTACTGCTGATTCTATAGCCCAAATATTATATAACATCCCATCACTGGTGTAATAATTAATAAACCGATTTAACTCCTTTTCACTTTCAGTTATAGACATCGGATTTTTTACATATTTCATCACATTTGGGTTTCCCTGCATGTCATGAAAAAGTAGTAAATCTACACTTCTCAGTTTTCTTATAACTAATCTTTCTGTTTCAAAAATCATATTTCTTTCCTTTGGCAAAAGAGAATTCATCTTTAAACCAATAATTAAAAAAGTTAAAGTGATTATAAGTAATAATTTCAGAAATTTT
>NZ_SMMB01000942.1:0-4309 GCF_009711365.1 Xanthovirga aplysinae
GCTAGTAGAAGATCCTGATAACTCTTTTCCTGACGATTTCTCATTAACCGTCTTTGATGGTGAAAATTATTCAGTAACAAACAATGAAATTACTCCGAACACTGGTTTTATTGGAATATTAAACGTTCCGGTTTCTGTCAATGATGGTACAGACAATAGTGTGCAATTTACTGTCAAGGTCCAAGTAACGAAACCCCTGGGAATAGATGATCATTTTCTCAAAACTAACTTTTCTATTTACCCAAATCCATTTTCAAATCATTTGAATATTAATCCAAAAGATTTTTCTGAACCTTATCAAATAAAAATTTATACTATGAATGGGGTGTTGATTTTTTCCACATTTGAAGATAAAAGGATTGGCAACTCATCTATTGATTTAAGTTCCTTAATAAAGGGTCAATATATATTGAAGGTGGTAACAAAAAATGAGGAGGGGATAACAAGAATAATAAAACAAGAATAAAACTGAGAAAAAACAATTACTAACCATGGCGAGCTGGCATGCTTTGCCAACACATAAAGTCCGAAGCTAAAAAAGCACAGTAGCAAGCCGATCCGTTAGCAATTATTAAATGATCAAATAAATGTTAAAAAGAATGAAATACATAGCTATCCTTTGTCTCTTCACGATTAGTACAGCCTTATTAGGTCAGTCAAATGAGACGAATAGCCCAACTTATATTAAGTCAGGAAAATTATTCGATTCAGAAAATGAAAAAATCCTGAAAAACTACATAATCAAAATTAAAAACAATAGAATAATAGAAGTTGGGAAAAACATTTCAATTCCTGAAAATGCAGACATAATAGATTTGACAGATTACACAGTAATTCCTGGGCTAATAGATGGCCATACCCATCTAATGTACCATGAAAATTTAACTAACCATAAACTCTCCACGGCTGATAGATTATTATTCGAGAGCAATGCTCTCAGAGTTCTCAGGGGGGCTGAACGAGCTAAGTCATGGTTAGAAAGTGGATTTACTACAATAAGAGACTTAGGAGATTCTGGTCCCTTTCTTGATGTTGCATTAAAAAGGGCAATAAATGAGGGGACAACAATAGGACCTCGAATGATTGTGTCTGGTCCAATTATAAGTCCTGAAGGTGGCCAAATAAGAGGGTTATTAAAGAACCGGAGAGAAGTTATTTCTGATGAATATACTATCGTTAGAAGTGTAGATGATGCCATTAATGCAGTTCGTGAACATGTAACCTATGGAGCAGACATTATTAAAATTTGTGCTAACAATACCCCGAATAATACCAGTTTAACATTGGAAGAAATGGAGGCTATTGTTAAAATGGCTCACAGGTACAATAGGAAGGTAACTGCTCATGCCACCCATGATTTGGCTGTTTGGGAAGCCGTAAGTTCAGGGGTGGATGCCATAGAACATGGTTATCAAATCAGACTCCACATTAAACTTAATGGCAAAGAAAGGGGTTGCCTTGGTGCCGACAGACCTATCTAAAAACTTATTTTATAAATACCTGGAAGCTTCCAAGATTGAGAAAGATAAAGACTTAATATATGGTAATTATCAAAAAGAAATGAGTGATCGTTTACAAAGAGCGATCAAAGCTAAGGTAACTATCTTAACGGGTTCCGACAATTACCTCAACTTTGAAATACCACAAGGGGCGGCAGCAAAGGAAATTCTGATTGCCTATCAAGAAGAAGGAATGAAACCTCTCCAAATACTGAAATCTTCCACTTATTTATCTGCCAAATTTATGAACATGGAAGATAGAATTGGGGTCTTCAAAAAGGGAGCCTATGCTGATATAATTGCTGTAAAAGGTGATGTTGTTAAAAACTTCTCAAGTGCAATGTTTAATGTAGTCTTTGTAATGAAGGATGGCAAAATTTATGTCGATAGGAACGAACAATTGCCAACAAAAAATAAACGCCATTAAAACGGGCGTTTATTCAAGACGCTAGCAAACATTATGAAAAAAGTATATATGACAATAGTTCTTCTCCTTCTTTCATTTTTTTCATGCTATTCAAGTGAAATTGAAAAGAAAGAAATAATGGTAGGTCATAATAAAAATTTGGAGATTTTATTTACAGTCTACAACCAAACATGGACTCCTTTTTTGGATAATAATGCTTCAAATTATATGCTTGAACACACAAAATTGATGCAGAAAAACTACCATTATTTTAAAAAATTTAAAGATCACAAAGCAATTCAATTAACAAATAACATATTAGGGAGAAGCGGAACAGATTTCTTTCTTTTGGCCTTCTATTATGATACTTTCCCCAATCCAAAAAGAATTAGAGAAATACCTTTAAAAATTTTAAAAGATATAAATCCAGATTCTAATTTAGCCTTGCTAGAAATAGATAATTTGATGAATGAAATTTCTGATTTTTTCCAGGAATCAGATTTTGAAATGTATTATCAGGAAAATGAATACATTTATAAAAAAGCAAAGGAAGAAGTTTATAAAAATCTTCCTGATGAAAATTTCATTCCTTTTATGGAAAGGTATTTTGGACATAAAAAAAACAGTTACCATTTTATTGTTGTGCCATTTTTTAAATCTCACTTTGGAATGGCATTTCAAATAAAAAATAAGAATGATTTTGATATTTATAGCTTTATATCATCATTCAAACCTCAAATAATAAACAAAAATAAAATTGTTGAAAATGTTGGCTTTGATAGTAAAAAAGATGTCTTAAATTGGGTCATTCACGAATACTCTCATTCTTTTTTTACTCCCATAGTAAATAAGCCAGGTAATCTTGAATCACTAAACCGTTTTGAACATTTATTTAAACCTATAAATAACAATCCTCAAATTGGTGACTGGTACTCAATGTTTGGAGAACATTTAGCAGTGGCCTTTGAAATAAGAGCGGCAGAATTAATGGGAGACAAAGAGGGAAGTAAAAAACTAATTGATAGCCACAAAGATTGGCATTATTTAGATCACTTTTTAGAAAAGCTTAAATATTATGAGCTTAATCGTGATCAATATGAAAATATAGAGAAATATATACCTTATTTAATATCATCCCTTAAAAACCTGAAATAACGTTTGCTAACAATGGTGAGCTGTCATGCTTTGCCAGCGTCGAAAAGCCGACACTAAAAAGCACAGGAGCCAGCCGAATCGTTGTGCTTCATTCTGATAAAATGAAAAATCTATTCAAAATATTAATAACTAGCTCCATTCTTTTTGCTTGTGGTGTTGAACAAAAAAAAGATAATAAAAAAATCCCAGCCGAAAAATCATTATCAAAAACAACAGAAATTGAAGATGAAGATAGTACGGAAGCCCTACTGGACAGTATAACCATTTACGAGAACAGAATTAATGAAATCCCACTTCCTTTTCCACGCAAAGAAATGTTAGAAAAGTTAAAAAAATCATTTATTCAATTAGGTGTCACTAAAGAAATAGGGCAACAAGACGGTCCTGATTTCCCTTTATACTCATTAAAAAATGGGGAGACTGAAATATGCTTTTTTGCAATGGATTGGGAAGATACGTTAAACTTGAACAAAATTTATATTAAAGACGCTTTAATTAAAGACGAATATGGCCTAAAGGTTGGAGATAGCTATCAAAAAATTAAAAAACTTAGAAAAGGAGAAATAAAGACCTACACAGATTATCACCTACATACTGTAGCATATTTTGATAACTCAAATTTATCATATGAAATTTCTGGTGAAGCCTCTATTCCAGATACTATTGACATAAAAAATCTAAAACTTACTGAGAAACAATTAAAAGACTGGACTATCGAATATATAATTTGGCGAAAATAAAGTACGAAAGCATAACAATGGGTATAGGTCAAAGCCTCGCAAGGCCAACGCACAAGCCGGACTAGGCCCCATACCCGAGCCGTTATTTACGAAAATTAGAATAACTGGAATTTAATATGAGAGAAATAATTAAATCATTTATTTATAAATATCCGGAAATGAATGAACTGGGTTATACTGTCAAACAGGTTGATTTCGAACAAATTGATTCCAGAATAAATTCAATCATTCCCGACTGGTATAAAGAAATAATTGAAGAGTACCCTATTATAGGGTTGGAAATAGGAATTCCTTACGATTTTGGTCAAGAAGAATTAAAGGGTTTGCCTTTTAAAGAATTACCTCTATTATCAATATCGTTTAATGATTTAGAAACTATTCAGGATGAAACACTTGAATGTTTCCCAGGCTCTGAACTTATTTCAGAAGGATATTTATGCATTGCCAAGGATGAATATTCTACAGGAGAAGGTATATACATTAATATAAATGAGGAAGATCCAAAAGTT
>NZ_SMMB01000942.1:4530-5699 GCF_009711365.1 Xanthovirga aplysinae
TTTGATTTTTCATGATATGGGAGAAACAAATGACGATTTAATTCAAAACTCAACAATATTGGTGGACAAATTTTCAGAAATATTTCAAATTGGAAAAGTTGAAAACAATGGCTAATAATGGCGAGCTCTCGTGATTTGCCACCGCATAAAAAATCCAGCACAAAAAAGCACAGTAGCCAGCCGGGCCGTTGTGCGTCAGCTAAAAAACTAAACAAAGAGATAAATTGAAATTAAAACGTTGGACATACTTACTAATTGGAGTACTCATATTGGGTTTTATAGGACTTTGGACATTTAAGAGATTCAACTATAAATCTGAATTCATTGTAGGACAACAAATTGATAGTTTAAATGGAGTTTTGATTTACTATAATGGAGGAGTTGGTAATGTAACAGGGCGAAATACTACAAAGGAGGGTTATAACTTAGGACTAAAATTTCAGTGTGTTGAATTTGTGAAACGGTATTACTATGAATATTTAAATCATAAAATGCCTGACAGTTACGGACGTGCAAAAGACTTTTATGACAAGAATTTGAAAGACGGTCAGACAAATATGCGGCGAAATTTGATTCAATTCTCAAACCCGAGTCAGACCAAACCCAAAGTTGATGACTTATTGATTTTTGGTGGAACGGTTTTTAACAAATACGGACATGTTGCAATTATTTCAAATGTTACAGAAGACGAAATTGAAATAATTCAGCAAAATCCGGGACCATTTGGAAAGTCTAGAGAAACTTTTGCCATTGAAAAGCAAAATGACAAATGGACATTCAAGAATGACAGGATTTTAGGTTGGTTAAGAAAAAAATGAAAAGTCGAACACATAACAAAGTGAAAAAATAATAGCCGAACAAGGTCTACAGCACAACCAAAGCTACAATATTTACACAAACGTTTTACCTAATTTAAAACAGAATTATGCATGATAGAATCAATTTAAATATAGGATGTGTAATTTACACAGAAACAAATACTGGAATAAAAGCAGAATGGATTTTTAAAAGAAACCATAAAATAGAACGTGGCACTGGGATAGGAATAAGGTTAACTGAATTCAAGCAAAAAAGAAGATTTGAAGGAGAATATGAAATTATGTATTATCATTTAAATGGGACTAATTCACCAAAACTAAAATTAATTATTTCATTTGAATCCGGATATT
>NZ_SMMB01000242.1 GCF_009711365.1 Xanthovirga aplysinae
TTTTTTTGCTTTATTTGGGAAAAATGAAATCAATCCGGATGATTTATTTGCTTCTTTTGAGAAGAATTAATTTTGGATCTAAAATTTGATTTATATTTTTTTTTCTTTGGGATTTCTAATTCCCAGTTCCCAATTCTTATTACTTACATTTCCTCTTATGAGTGGTTTCTTTTTCACAAGATTACAATACAATTCCGGGGATTGGAATACTGACCAACGAATGCCTTCCAATTTGATGAATTCCCTTATTGAATACACAACTTTAACTGTAGATCCACTGGAAAGGGTTATTCCATTAAGTAGCCCGGAAATATTCAAATCTCCCTTTTGTTACCTTAGTGGACATAAATTGGTGGAGTTTAATAAAGAAGAGAAAGAGAATTTTAAGAAATATATAGAAAATGGAGGGTTTGTCTTTGCCGATGATTGCAATCATGATATTGATGGCCTCTTTGCGAAGTCTTTTGAAGAGCAAATGAGACAGATTTTTGGTGAAGATGCCCTTAAAAAAATTTCCAATAAGCATCCGCTTTATCATTCTTTTTTTGATTTTGATGACGGCCCACCCGTCACCTCTCAAGAGTTAAATGGATGGGGGGATGACTTGGTTCATGAATATTTAAAAGCAATAGAAATAAATGGCCGTATTGCTGTATTGTATAGCAATAAGGATTATGGCTGTGAATGGGATTACGATTTTAGAAATAAGCGATGGATGAGTAGGGACAATACACGTTTTGGGGTAAATATTGTCATGTATGCCATGAATTTTGGGTAAATACTCAAAGGCTAAATTGAAAGCAGATTTTTTT
>NZ_SMMB01000317.1 GCF_009711365.1 Xanthovirga aplysinae
TCTTAAATAGATAACTATTCTAGTTGGATACAACTATGAACACCATTATCAATATTGAAATTTCTTTGTAAATCTTTTTAATCTTAATAATGAGTCCACTCCGAAAATCCCATTTTTCCAAAATTTGACCAAAGTCCACACTCAAAATCGGCCTATACAGTTAAATTAGAGGGTGTGGAAATCATTAATACGCCACTTTCGACTTTTTGGAGCGGACTCAATAATACGTTTCAAATTGAGCCACTAAATCCGATCTAAAAGCGAAACCTTTATATTTAGAATTTCAGAAAAATTTCCTTCTCAATAATTGTTATACTTTTTATTTTTTAACTGGAAAGGAATTCACTCTACAGTTTTATACAATGTTTTTAAAAGGCTATTGGTTGGACAATCTCCCCCAACTTTTTTCACAGCAATTACCTGAGGTTCAATTTTGGTACCATCTTCATAGATTTTATTTTTAATCACAATAATGGCTTCAACTGCATCTTGTATTGATGCAAGAGAAATTGACTTAGGCAGAGGGATGAGTGAAGTAATGTCTTTGGATTCAATGCCCACTACATCTAATAGCAGTGTCCCCGTAAGGTTATTTTCATCCGCAGCGACTCCTATAGCTCCTAAATCGCCAATATTAAGATTTGCCTTAAAAGTAGTGATGTTAGCCGTAAGCCTAATCCCAACTCCTATTTTTAATAAACCTATGCAATACAGGCTATCGGTAGTTATTACTTTAACTGTGGTATACTTTACATAGTCCATGGTTACTACATAATCACACGCACTTTCAGAGACTGTGTTTCCCAAATAAACAACATTGCCTGACTCATCAAATGTAGATATGGTTACTAAAACAGTTTCATTAGGTAAAAAGTCAAGAATCTCTTTTTTATTTTGAAACAGCTGAGGCAAATACACAGTATCCACATGTCCTACTGAGTCTATTTGAATAATTTTTTTTGTATCGTAATCAATTGGAGGAATAGGTTTAAAACCTTCATAGGAATGTTCTAAAAAATATACTTTAGTTGGTTTCTTGCAGGAAGTTAGAAATGTAAAAATGCATATGATAGTGTACAAATTTGAATTGACTCTTAAACTCATAATTACAA